>NZ_JCAMOQ010000007.1:0-243784 GCF_059512365.1 Bradyrhizobium sp. Ses1 | reverse complement strand
CGCTCGTCAGTCGCACGCATCGCGTCCACCGCATCTCACCGCAACGTTCGTGACGATCGCGACCCGCCCCTCATTCGGGTGAGACGCGCGGAGTTAAATCACTGATTTGCCCGACGGCGAAAGCGGAATGTTTTTTCCGCGAGGGGTGGACAGACTTTTGCTGATTTGCCCGTCGGGTTGATTTGTCGCACGCGGCCGCCCGGCCTGAGCCGGCTTTCGCGGACCGAATGGTCGCGTCTACCCAACCCTCCGTGATGGGTTTTGCTCGCGATCAATCCGCCCTATCAACTGTCGCTTGTTGATTCAGAACAGAATGACGGACCGACGATTCCTGTGTCCTCGCCGCGCACTACCAAGCCCTCTTCTCGCAGGACGCATGTCAGGAGAGGCTGGAACAGGTTCCTCCCTCGCCTTCGCCTCTGGCATGGCGCGCGTTGGGTGCGACAAAAACTCACGACAGCACCGCGGGCGGTTGCGGTCGTTGGCGCTGTCGCGATCCTCCTGGCGGCATTCCCTCTGATGAACCTCGTCTACCACGTGGTCCGTAAGCCGACCGAGTTGTTCTTCCTCGTTGGCGGCGCACTCGACAAGAAGCCGAGTGAAACGTGGCGGCAGTACGGACCGCTCTTTCGCGCCTACTCGACCAGCACGATTACGCCCGAATTGCTGGCCGCGTTGGCGCAAGTCGAGAGCACCGGCAACCCGGTGGCGCGCACCTACTGGCGTTGGCAACTCAACTGGAATCCTCTCGCAGTCTATCAACCGGCCTCGAGCGCCGTCGGCCTATATCAGATGACCGATGCAGCTTACGCCGAGGCCGCCCGGTCCTGCATCCGCAAGAACGCGGTCGTCGATGCCGACTGCGGATTCACCAGCCTGTATCTTCGCACGCTTCCAAGCCATGCCGTCGAACTGGCGGCCGTGTATTTGGACCGCAATGTCGCGGCGGTTCTCGCCCGCGCGACGAATGCGACGGCAAACCCGCAGCAGAAGCAGGATCTGGCCGCATTCATTCATCTCTGCGGCGCCGGTCCGGCGGGGGCTTTCGTACGGCGGGGTTTTCAAACGATGGCTGGCGAGCGCTGCGGCGATCACCTCGTCGCGGCCTATCTCGCCAAGGTCAATGCGATGAAGCGCCAGTTCCTACGCTTTGCTGCCGACGGCCGGAATTAGGGCCGCCCCGGTTACCCGTTAATCTCCCTTAGGCCCGGGCGGGCCCATCGGTCCTGCGGGGCCTGGAGGACCCGCCGGCCCGGGCGGTCCGGCAGGACCGGGAAGGCCGCAGTTTTGTATCACCACGTCTCTCGTATCCTGCCCGGAGGTGATCTTGACAATGCAGGTGGAGGGAAACTCTGGTCCAATCCACCTAAACCCTCCAGTCGAAGTGCTCTCGACCTGCACTGTTTTATTTGGGCTAATCTTGATCTCCACGCCCGGCTCGCGAGGCCGCCTAACCCTTCCTACGATGACCAACTCGCCTCGCGATATGGTGGCAGTCGTGATCAATATCTCTGCATATGCATTTCCATGCCATGTGGTCACACAGGCAGTTATGACAGCCAGGACGGTGCCGATGAACCTAGCGAGCATGACGGGCTTTCCCTCGTGCGTCCTGTCATAATCCGAAATTCATCACCAGAGCTTCGGTTCTGATTCAATCAGAACCGAAGCTCTAAATTCTTGTGTTGACGCGTTTTCTTCACGCGAACCGGTATCCACTTCGCTCGAAAACGCTCTAGAGCCTCGGTTCTGATTCAATCAGAACCGAAGCTCTAAATTCTTGTGTTGACGCGTTTTCTTCACGCGAACCGGTATCCACTTCGCTCGAAAACGCTCTAGAGCCTCGGTTCTGATTCAATCAGAACCGAGGCTCTAAATTCTTGTGTTGACGCGTTTTCTTCACGCGAACCGGTATCCACTTCGCTCGAAAACGCTCTAAGAATAAGAACTCGACTACGCGAGAAGATGTTAACAGGCGCGTTCCGGATAGGAAGCGAAATCTATCATGGCGGCCGGGAAGCGATGCCGAACGCTGCGTCCATGGAACTTAAGCTGATGCTGCTCGCGCAGTCAGTTGTCGACCAATTTCGACGATCACCTCGAATGCGGCATCCGCATCGGCTTCTGTCATATCGAATGAACCCGCCTGAAATCGGATGACGATGGACTTTGGTCTGCGTGAGATAGATCCGTCCGTCGTTGTTGATCGCATTGATCAGTCGGAGATTCTGTTCATCAAGGTCGGCGACGTTCTTCGGTTGATAACGAAACGAGAACGATGGGAGCGTCGCAATCGCGACGTTCCCATCGGAAGATTCAATTGCGAACGCTCATTTCTTGAACTTCGCCTGCCCGGTCTTTCCGACGGCGCGCGTTGTCGTCCGGCCAGGACCGATCTTTTCGACCACCAACCCATCCGCTTCAGACAGCATCTTTAGCCACCTTGAGAGGTGACGCCTTGACCGACCTGCTGGCTGGCTTGGCCGCGAACTCCATAGGCTCTTTCGTAAAAGGATTTATACCGCTGCGGGCTTCAGTAGCAGGCTTATTTACGACCGACATTTTGACGAAGCCGGGAATGACGAACTCGCCGCACTCATTCAGCTCCTTGTAGCCTACAGTCGCCATCTGCTCGATGACGGCCTTTACGTCTGCCTTGGAAACCTGCGTTCCTTCTGCAATTGCATCAATCAACTGATTCTTGGTCATCTTGGCCATGATGGATTCCTTTGTGGAGGCTCAGAACAGTTTTGAAGCGCATGCGCTACCCGGGCTACGTCACCCTGATCGGAGGCGACAAGCCACGCGGTTCGCTTCTCGTTCGTACCTGTGATCGTGAAGTCTCCGGCCTTAAAACCTATCAAGGCCCAAAACGCAAGGAGCAGGTCGGCACTGTTGGTCAATCGCGTACCGGATTCAGCGGATTGACCCACACAGAGACAGTGCCCATATGGGGTACAAGAATCGAATGAAGCCTGCCGTTTCGGACAAGCTTGGACGCGGCCCAGTATCTCTGGCAGCGTCATTCCACACAGAGGGTTTCGTTCGGGAGGTCCTATGACGACACTGTCTATCCTCGATCTCGTCCGCGTCACTCAAGACACCGATGCCCGCGGCGCGCTCGATAACGCCCGCGACATCGCGGTCCATGCCGAGGCTTGGGGCTATCGCCGCATTTGGGTGGCGGAGCACCACAACATGCCGGGCATCGCGAGCGCCGCGACGTCGGTTGTGATCGGTCATATCGCAGCGGGAACAAAAACGATCCGCGTCGGCGCGGGCGGCATCATGCTCCCCAACCATGCCCCCTACGTCATCGCCGAGCAGTTCGGGACGCTGGCGCGCCTGTTTCCAGGCCGCATTGATCTCGGGCTGGGCCGTGCACCGGGGACCGACCAGCTGACGCTGCGCGCGTTGCGCCGTGCGCCCGAAGCGGCCGAAAACTTCCCGCAGGACGTTCTCGAAGTGCAGGCCTTTCTGGCTCCTGCCGGTCCCAATCAGCGCATCCAGGCGGTGCCGGCGGCGGGAACGGAAGTGCCGTTGTGGATTCTCGGATCGAGTAATTTTGGCGCGATGCTGGCAGCTGAGCTCGGGCTTCCCTATGCCTTCGCCTCGCATTTCGCTCCTGACCTGCTGATCCCCGCGCTGCAGATCTACCGCAGCCGCTTCAAACCGTCCGAGCAACTTGACCGTCCCTACGCGATGGTGGGCGTCAACATCATCGCCGCCGGCAGCGATGACGAAGCGCGCAGGCTGGCGACGACCCAGCAGATGTCCTTCACGAACATCTTCCGCGGCGCGCGGGGCCTCAGCCAGCCGCCGATCGACGATATTGAGAGCTACTGGTCGCCTGCGGAAAAAGCGCAGGCGATGAGCATGCTCGCGCGCTCCATCGTTGGCTCGCCCGATACGGTTCGTTCGGGCATCGATGCGCTCGTTGCGGAAACAAGCGCCGACGAACTCATGATCGTGTCCGATGTCTACGATCACGCAGCTCGGCTGCGCTCCTTCGAACTTATCGCCAGCGCCGCCGGTGTTGCCTAAGAACTGTGTCTTGGTCTTGGGCCGGCCAAGACCGTGCTTGCCTGATCCTGCTCCGCTGGCCAGGGTGATGACGGCATGGCTTGCAACGCGGCAAATTGGGGGACAGATTGGGCGCGTTCGAACAGATCGGCGAAATCGCCGTGCTGCTGGTCCCGCATCATTATTCAGAACCGTGAGCCCTGATGGTTTCCTTCGACGAACCCTTTCGCCGACAACTGCGCGAGCTGTTCGTGTGGCGTCGCGACGTCCGGCGGTTTCGTCCTGATCCGCTCCCGAGCGACGCCATCGAGCGGCTCATCGAGATCGCCTGCCTTTCCCCTTCGGTCGGCCTGAGCCAGCCTTGGCGGTTCGTCATTGTCGAGGACAAGGCGAGACGCCGGGCCGTGATCGAGAACTTCAAGGCCTGCAATGCTGATGCCTTGCAGTCCTATTCGGGCGAACGCGCGGCCCGATATGCAGCCCTCAAGCTCTCTGGCCTCGAAGAGGCGCCGGGACACCTGGCTGTGTTCGCGGAAACGACAGGCAACGTGGGTCACGGCCTCGGGCGTGCAACCATGCCGGAAACGGTCGAATATTCCGTCGTCGCGGCGGTCTGCTCGATGTGGCTCGCCGCGCGTGCAGAGGGCATCGGGGTTGGCTGGGTATCGATCCTGAACCCAGCCAGTATCCACGAGATTCTTGTAGTGCCGGAGTCCTGGAAATTCATCGGCTACTTCTGCGTCGGGTACCCCGAGGCAGAGTTCGATCGACCAGAACTTGAGCGGGCCGACTGGGAATATCGGCGAGCGTCGAACGAATTTGCGATTCGACGCTAGTCCGTTCCGCCGAAGAAATCCGGTCCAGACGTTCCTACTTCAACATCTTTGCGACGTTGTCCTTCGTCACAACGTCGAGACCAGTGTGGATGATCTCCGGCACCTTCTGGCCCTTCTTGATTGCAAGCAGAGTATCCATCGATTTCTCGCCCATCTCGAACGGACGCTGGCCGACCAGCGCATTGGCATAACCTTCGTTCAGAAGCTCGAGCTGCATCCTGAGGGTGTCGGCCACGACAAGCGTGAACTTGCCGGCGTCCATGTCCTTCTTGCTCTTGCTGGCGAACGCCTTGAAGCCTTCCGGCGCGAACATGGGCCAGCCGCCGATCGGAATGATCGCCGCGAGGTCAGGTGTCGCGGTGCGCAGATCCGTCATCTGCTGCACGCCAAGCGCGGGATCGTCGTTGCAGAAGGTTGGCGAGCCCGGGACTTCGGTCCACTTCGAACCTTTGAGCGCTTCGCGGACGCCATTGACGCGTTCGGCCAAATTCTGCGCACCCGGCCCGCCGGAGATCATTGCGTATTTGCCGCCATCGGGCCGGAGCTTCAGCAATTGCTTGCCAAGCGCGAGGCCGAACTCCTTGTTGTTGGTGCCGATGTAGGCGATCCGCTTCGAGCCCGGCGCGTCCGAGTCAAACGTGATGACGGGAATACCGGCTGTCGTTGCCGCCTCGATCGACTTTGTCATCGCCGCAACATCGGCGACCGAGATGGCCAGGCCGTCCACCTTTTGGGTGATGAAATCCTGGATGATCTGGGCTTGCGTCGCGGGCTCGTGCTCGACGGGACCTTTATAGATGCATTCGATGTTGCCGAGCTCCTTGGCGCGTTTCTGGCAGCCGTCGCGCGCGAAATCAAAGAACGGATTGTTCATGGCCTTGGGCACGATCACGAATTTGTAGCTCTGAGCAACCGCTGGCGTCGCCATCACGGCGATGGCCATGCCGGCAAGAAGTACCTTCCTCATTGCTTCCCTCCACATTTTTTGTGCCTATCCCTTGAAATCAGCGGCTCCGGGAGGCGGATAGACGAACATTTCGTTATCCTCCCGGAGGAGCTCTTTAGGCCATGCGCGATCGGATGCGATCGACCAGCACCGCCGCGATGATAATCACGCCCACGAGGGTCTGCTGCCAATAGGAGTTGACCTGCGCGAGCACGAGGCCGTTGCGGATCACCTCGAGCAGCACGCAGCCGACAATGGCCCCGAGCGGGCCGCCGACGCCGCCGGCGAGATTGGCACCGCCGATGACCGCGGCCGCAATGACATTGAGCTCGTAGGACGTCGCCATGTTTGCAGGCGCCGATCCCAGCCAGCCGGAGATGATGATGCCCTGCAGACCCGCCGCGAGCGCGCAGATCACATAGACCTCGACCTTCACGCGCACGACCGAAATTCCCGTCAACGCGGCCGCCTTCTCATTGCCGCCGAGGGCAAAGACGTGGCGGCCGAAACTGGTGTGATGCAGCACGACCGCCATCGCCACCGCGAGAACCACGAGATAGATGAACGACACGGGCATGCCGAGCACAACGCCCGATGTCAGCGCGTAGAAATAATCGGCGTCGGGGCCACCGGGAAAACTGCCGCGGCCGTTGGAGACGACGTAGCCAAGGCCGCGCACGATCGAGAGCATGCCGAGCGTGGTGACGAAAGGCGACAGCCCAAGCACCGCGATGCAGAAGCCGTTGACGAGGCCGACCATCAGCGCGACGCCGAGCCCCGCCAGGACCGAGACGAGCAGGATCAAACCGGGCACATTCGCGACCACAGTCTTGCCGTCAGCCGCCAGATGCACGAACCACTCTGCGCCAGGCGTGCCCGGCGTCGAGATGTACGTCATGACCATCGAGGTGATCATCGCGGAAAAGCACATCATCGAGCCGACCGAAAGATCGATGCCGGCCGTGATAATGACGAGGGTCACGCCGAGCGTGGCGATGGCGATGAAGGAAAAGTTCTTCGCCACATTCTGCATATTGCCTTCGGTGAAGAAATACGGGCTCGCGAAGTTCATCACCACGAACAGAGCCACCAGCGCGATCAGGACGTAGCCGGTCTGCGAGGCAAAGAAGCCGCTCTGCCACCATTTGGCCTTGCCGATATTGGTGAAGGTGATGGGAGATTCCATGCGCGTGGCCATCACGCAGCCTCCTTCGCTCCCGTGATGAGGGAGGTGACTTCCTCGGGGCTGGTGTCATCGATCGCCTTATCGGCGCACTTCTCACCGCGGCGCATGACGACGACGCGGTCGCAGACCGCGAATACGTCCGGCATGCGGTGCGAGATCAGCATCACCGCGACTCTCTGCTCCTTCAGGTGATGGATCAGGCTTAAGACCTGCTCGACTTGGCGGACCGAGATCGCGGCCGTCGGCTCGTCCATCATCACGAGCTTGGCATTGGAGAGCCGCGTCCGGGCGATCGCGACAGCCTGGCGCTGGCCGCCCGACATCTGCTTGACGAGGTCATGCGGACGGGTCTCCGAGCGCAGTTCTCCGAACAGTTCCAGCGCGCGCGCCGCCATCGCCTTGTGATCGAGAAAGGCGAACGGACCAAATTTGCGCTTGAGCTCACGGCCGAGGAAGACATTGGCGGCCGCCGTGAGATTGTCGGCGAGCGCGAGGTCCTGGTAGACGACCTCGATTCCGACCGCGCGGGCATCGATCGGACGGGCGAAATGAACCGCCTTGCCGTCAAAGCGAATCTCGCCGTGACTCGGCGGGAAATTGCCGGCGATGATCTTGACGAGCGTCGACTTGCCGGCACCGTTGTCTCCCATCAAGCCAACCACTTCGCCGGGGAGGATGCGCATGTCGACCCCGTGCAGCGCGCGAATGGCACCGAACTCCTTGCCGATGCCTTTCAACTCCAGAACCGGTTGCCCGGCAGCGTGAGGGGTTGCCATGGTTGGCCTCGCTCAGACATGCTGGTTGACCAGCGATTCCAGATATTGACACCTGATCTTCGCGTCGAATGGGACCGGTCCGTCGTCACCTGCGCTGGTTGTAGACATCGATGCAGACGGCGGCGAGCAGCACCAATCCCTTGATCACCTGCTGGTAGTCGATGCCGACGCCAAGGATCGACATCCCATTGTTCATCACACCCATGATCATGGCGCCGACCACGGCGCCGCCGACCCGCCCGACGCCGCCATAGGCGGAAGCGCCGCCAATAAAGCACGCGGCGATGACGTCGAGCTCGAAACCGGCGCCAGCCTTGGGGGTTGCCGTGTTGAGACGCGCTGCAAAGATGAGGCCGGCAAGCGCGGCCAGAACTCCCATGTTCACAAAAGTCAGGAAGGTGAGCCGTTCAGTCTTGATGCCGGACAGCTTGGCGGCTTTGGCATTGCCGCCGACGGCGTAGATTTGGCGCCCGATGATCGTCCGGCGTGTGACGAAGCCATAGAGCGCGATCAGCGCGGTCATAATCACGAGCACATTCGGCAGCCCGCGATGCGAAGCGATCAGGTAGGTGAAGTAGAGGATAACGGCCAGAAGCGCAGCACTTTTTGCGACGAACAGCGCATACGGCTCGACCTCGATCCCGTGCGATTTCTCACGGGCACGGGTTTTGGCGCTGGCATAGACCAGCGCCAGCGCCAGGACAGCGCCGATCAGCAACGAGGTCGGGTGCAGCGTGTCGGCGCCAGGAAAGAGCTCCGGGATGAAGCCTGAAGACAACTTCTGGAAGGTCGGCGGAAATGGCCCTACGGATTGTCCCTGCAGAACCGCCAGGGCAAGGCCCTTGAACACCAGCATGCCCGCAAGCGTGACGATGAAGGATGGAATCCCGAAATAGGCAACCCAGTATCCCTGCGCCGCACCGATCGCCGCGCCGACCAGCAGGCAGGCAATGAAAGCGAGCGGATAGTCGACGTGATAGCGGACCATGAGCACGGCGGCGATCGCGCCGATGAAGCCGGCGACCGACCCGACCGAGAGGTCGATATGGCCGGTGACGATCACGAGCAGCATGCCGAGCGCCATGATCACGATATAGCTGTTCTGCAACACCAGATTGGTAAGATTGAGCGGCTGCAGCAGCGTGCCGTCGGTGACGATCTGGAAGAACAGCATGATCGCGAACAGCGACAACAGCATGCCGTAGTTGCGCAGACTGTTCTTGATGAACCCCGCATGCCCGCGTTGCACAGGCAGCGAAACCGTCTTGTCGCTCATGGCCGCACTCCACCCATCTGCATCCTGTTCCGCTCCGCGCTGCCTTGTATTGGCTTGTTGCGCATGATGGCGCGCATGATCTTCTCCTGCGTCGCTTCGCTGGCAGCAAATTCGCCGACAAAGGCGCCATCGTTCATCACGCAGATCCGGTCGCAGATGCCGAGCAACTCCGGCATTTCCGAGGAAATCACCACGACGCCCCTGCCCGCCTCCGCGAGTTCATTGATGATACAATAGATCTCGTATTTGGCGCCGACGTCGATCCCACGGGTCGGCTCGTCCAGGATCAGGACTTTTGGGTCCGTCATCAGCCATTTTGACAGCACGACCTTCTGCTGGTTGCCGCCGGAGAGCTGGCCGGTTTCCTGATAGACATCGGAGCAGCGGATTCGCATCCGGTTGCGATAGTCGCTGGCTGCCCTCAACTCTCTGATGTCGTCGATCACCCATCGCGGCGCGACCTGGGAAAGGCTCGCGAGCGTGATATTCTTGCGGACGTCGTCGGCAAGGATCAAACCGAGCTGCTTGCGGTCTTCGGTCACATAGGCGAGCCCCGCGTCAATGGCCGCCGGCACGCTGGAGAGGTCGACCTCGCTGCCGTCCAGCGACACCCGTCCGCTGATGTTGTAGCCCCAGGCGCGGCCGAACAGGCTTGTCGCGAATTCAGTACGGCCGGCACCCATCAGGCCGGCGATGCCGACCACCTCGCCGCGCCGCACGTGGAAGCCGACATTCTTGATCACCTGGCGCTCGGGATGGAGCGGGTGATGGACGCTCCAGTCCTCCACCACCAGCACGGGGTCCCCGATCCTGGCGTCGCGCGGCGGGAAACGATGGGCGAGATCGCGATCGACCATGCTGCGTATGATGCGGTCTTCCTCGACCTGCTCGGTCCGGCAGTCGATCGAGTCAACGGTGCGGCCATCGCGCAAGATGGTGATGCGGTCGGCGACGCGCGCGACCTCGTTCAGCTTATGCGAAATCAGGATCGAGGCGATGCCCTGCTGGCGGAACGCCATCAGCCGGTCGAGCAGCGCCGCGCTGTCGGTCTCATTGAGGCTCGCGGTGGGCTCGTCCAGGATCAGGAGACGCACCCGCTTGGAGAGCGCTTTCGCAATCTCGACCAGTTGCTGCTTGCCGATACCGAGGTCGGTAATGAGCGCATCCGGCGGTTCGCGCAGACCGACCTGGGCCAACAGTTCCCTTGTGCGCCGATACACTGCGTCGCGGTCGATCACGCCGAACCGCGCCGGCGGATGCGACAGAAAAATGTTCTCGGCAATCGACATCAGCGGGATCAGTGCCAGCTCCTGATGGATGATGATGATCCCGAGCGCCTCGGAATCGTTGATGTCGCGAAAACGCTGTTCCTCGCCATCGAAGATGACGGTGCCTTCATAGTCGCCATGCGGATAGACGCCGCTCAGCACTTTCATCAGCGTCGACTTGCCGGCGCCGTTCTCGCCGACGAGGGCGTGGATCTGCCCGGCCTCCACTGTGAAATTGACGTCGCGTAGCGCCTGCACGCCTGCAAAGCTCTTGCTGACGCCGCGCATTTCCAGCATTGCCGTCATCGTATCATGTCCTGCAGTGGAACCGAGCTGTCGTCCGGCAAGCGGGCCTTCTGCGCTTGCCGGACCAGTTTGCTCACTCGAATTGCGAACGCTTGTAGTAACCGCTGTCAACCAGCACCTTGTCCCAATTGCTCTTGTACACCACCACCGGCTTGAGCAGATAGGACGGCACCGTCTTGATTCCGTTGTTGTAGGTCTTGGCGTCGTTGACGGGTACTTCCTTGCCGTTGAGCACGGCGTCGACCATATCCGCCGTCACCCGCGCGAGATCGCGGGTATCCTTGAAGATGGTGGAATATTGATCGCCCCGCAGTATTGCCTTGATCGACGGCACCTCTGCGTCCTGGCCGCTGACGATCGGCATCGGCTGATCGGGCGTGCCATAGCCGACACTCTTCAGCGAGGAGATGATGCCAATGGAGAGGCCGTCATACGGGGAGAGCACCGCGTCGACGCGCTTCTTGCCGTAGAAGGCGCTAAGCAGATTGTCCATGCGCGCCTGCGCGGTCGCACCGTCCCAGCGCAAGATCGAGACCTTGTCCATGCCCGTCTGCTTGCTGCCGACGACCAGCTTGCCGCTGTCGATATAGGGCTGCAGCACTGACATCGCACCGTTGTAGAAGAAGTAGGCGTTGTTGTCGTCAGGCGAGCCGCCGAACAGTTCGATGTTGAACGGGCCCTTGCCCTCCTTCAGCCCCAGCCCCTGTTCGATCGACTGCGCCTGCTGGACGCCGACCTGGAAGTTGTCGAAGGTCGCATAGTAGTCGACATTCGGCGTGTCGCGGATCAGGCGGTCATAGGCGATCACGGTGATGCCCTTGGCCTTGGCCTGCTTGAGCACGTCCGAGAGAGTGGTGCCGTCGATCGCCGCGATCACCAGCACCTTGGCTCCCTTGGTCACCATGTTCTCGACCTGCGCGAGCTGGTTCGGAATATCGTCCTCGGCATATTGCAGGTCAGTGCCGTAGCCGCGCTCGCGCAGCACCTTGGCCATGTTGTTGCCGTCGTCGATCCACCGCGCGGAGGATTTTGTCGGCATCGCGATGCCGATCGTCGCTTTCTGTGCAAGCGCGACGCGGCCGGATGCCGCGGCGGTAAGGCCCGCCAGTGCGAGCATAAGCAACGTGGTTTTCAGTCTGGCCATATTTTCACTCCCGTTGGGTTAGGAACGTTTCTGTCGTTGCAGTGAGGATTTGGGCGGGACTATCTCCTAGGAATTAGCAAGCCTGACGTCCGGCTCCGGTCGGCCGCGTGCAGCCACGTCCAGGACGAACGTGCGCCCATGATCCGGGTCGGCAGCACGCGCCCCCGCATCCATGTCTTGCCAGGCCGAGGTGACCAGGAGACGCGACAGATCGGGCCCGACGAACGCCGGGCAGCTCGGCTGACGCGCCGGGACAAGCAGGCAGCGCAGATGCTCGCCTTGCGGACTATAGACATCGACGCAACCGCCAGCCCAGCGCGCATTCCAGATCTGGCCATCGGCATCGACCACCGCACCGTCAAGGCCGCCAACACCACGGTGTCGCAGCAAAACTTCGGGTGCGCCGCGCGGCAGGCCTGTCACGGGGTCGAGCGCGATGCGATAGAGTTCGTTCTTCGCGGTGTCGGCGAAATAGCCGAGCGCGCCGTCGACTGAAAAGCAGATGGCGTTCGGAATCGTAATGTTCGCAAATAGGCGCGAGAGCTCGCCGTGATGGAGCGCGTAGACGCTGCCTGCCTCCGCCTCCGCCTTGCGTCCCATGGTGCTGATCCAGATCGTTCCGGACGGATGCACCCGCGCATCGTTGGATCGGGTGACGTGATTGTCGGCCTCGAGCGGACGATAAAGCGTCATCGAGCCATCGGCGATGGAACGGACATAAAGACCGTCTTCCGCGACAACAAGTTGACGCTCGGCGTCAATGCGCGCAAGCGCGCTCGCCATCCTGCCGAGCCGGTGAACGCGGACCTGTCTGCTCGCGAGTCGAGCCTCGAACAACCTGCTCTCGAGGATATCGAACCACCAGGCGGTATCTGTCGCCGCATCATAGGTCGGGCCCTCGCCGAGGTGGCAGCGCTCGGCGCACAGAATGGACGTCGGCACTTGCTCCATCATGTCGGCCCGCCCGCGGAACTAAACCGATAGACGCTGTGGTGCCGATAGACCGAGCCGGGCGCAAGGCGCGCGCTTGGAAAGTCTGCGCGGTTTGGCGCATCAGGCCAGACCTGCGGTTCGAGGCAGATAGCGTCGGATTGCCGGTAAAGCCGGCCTCGCTTTCCGACAACCGAGCCATCGAGATAGTTTCCGGAATAGATCTGCAATCCAGGCTGATCGGTCAGGAGCTCGAGAATCCGCCCCGATCTTGGCGCCTCGAGCCGGGCCGCGAGGCGTAGCTCGCCAGCATCATCGAGGCAGAAGTTATGGTCGTAGCCTCTACCGTTTCGAAGCTGCGCATCATAGCAGCGGATCCTGGCACCGACTGCCGTGGACTTGCGGAAATCGAAGGGGGTATCGGCGACCGCGCGCGGCGCCTCCGGCAACGGAATCGCGCTCGGATCGATCGCGAGGAAACGGTCGGCGGCGATCGTGAGCCGGTGGTCGAGGATGTCCACGCCTGACGCAGCGCCTTCGAGATTGAAAAAGCTGTGGTTGGTCAGGTTGACGATCGTCGGACGATCGACCCGTGCTTCGAAGCTGACGGATAATTCCGTCGGCCCGGTCAGCCGATAGCCGACGCGAATGTCGAGCCGGCCGGGATAGCCCTCCTCACCGTGAGCGCTGACATGGGCCAAGGTCACCATCGGCTCCGCCCCATCCTCAATGTCAGCGATCCGCCAGAGCTTTCGGTCAAAACCCTCCGGGCCGCCATGGAGCGCATGCGCGCCGTTGTTGGCCGCGAGCTGAACGACCTCGCCATCGAGCACGAAACGGCCATTGGCGATGCGATTGGCGTAGCGGCCGACCGTCGCGCCGAAGAAGTGCCGCTCGCGCAAATAACCTGCAAGATCGTCGTGACCGAGCACGACGTCTTCGCAGCGGCCAACCGCATCGGGCACGATCAGCGCCTGAAGCGCTGCGCCATAGGTGATGACATGCGCTTGGAAGCCGCGCGCACCCGAGAGCACCACCCGATCGACCGGGCGGCCATCGGGCAGCGCGCCGAAAACGTCCCTTGCAATGCGTGGCGTTGTCTCGGTCATGGCTCAGTCTTCGAACACTTCGACGATCCGGCGCATGCCCATAACCCGCCTGCGATGCGGCGGCCGCATTTCCAATGGTCGCAACGCCGGTGAGCAGTGCGGCAGCGATCCGCCGGCTTTTCTCCTCTCGGCATGCCCGCATACGGGCATGCACACACCTTTCGCGTCAGAGTAGCTCAATGTTTGACCCGGACGGGCTACCGTCGCATCAGAAATGGACCTCGGTGCGCAGACCAAGAACCCAGGCATTATCGGTCTTCACGCCGTCGGCATTATACCCGCGCCCGCCGGGATTGATCACATACTGGAGGTCGAATTTGAGGTTCATCCAGCCGGTCGCCTGCCACCCGTACCAGGCTTCGATCGGAATTTCGTTACCGCCTGCATTCGGGCTGAGAGCGGCCGAGTTCACGTGGGTCGTGCCCACCGCGAAGCCGACTTCGTCCTGGGGGCGCGAGGCGAACGTTCCAGTGTGCTTGACGCCCCAGGCGATCTGGTAGTCCTGGTACGACGTCCGGTGATCGGCAACGGTCGTATTGAGGAAGGTATACCAACCCAGCGCACCGGGACCGTCAACGGTCAACCGCTGCAGGATCGACTCATAAACGCCGAAGCGGCCTCTTTGATCTCCCAGATTTTGATCCGGGACACCACCGACGCCCGGGATGGTAACAATGATACCCGGCAGGCCACCATCAATCGTCGACTGACTGTCGTACCAGCCGCCCAATCTCCAGGTCCCGTACAGGGCACCGCTCGGACTCCAGGTCAGCTCCATCGGCACGAACACACCCGAGACGGGTTTTGAGGAGGGGACGCCTGGCAAGAAGTAGATGCTGGGCTCTGAGGTCGTCAGATAATTCGGATTGGAGTCGTAGACGCCGACCGAAAACGTCCATTCCTTGGCGAAGTTGTAGTGGACGACGCCGGCCCATTGGCTCACCGGCCAATTATAGATGTAGCCACCCAGGATGTTCCCGGGCTGGCCGCCGCAGAAGGTCAGGTTGATGAACTCGCACAGGCCGAAGAAGAAGTCGGAGCCGACCGGAAGACGGCCGGCCTTGAGTTCAAGCCGATCATCGAAAAGCTTCTGCGAGTAATAGAGTTGGGTCAGGCGAAAGATATTGCCGCGGCCGAAAACTTCATTGGTCAATTGCAAGGCCGGAATGCCTGCCTCGGTATTCAGGTTGTCGCCGAAGCGCTGGACCAACGTGAGGCCGACCGTACCCCCCGGGATGCCGGCAAGCTTCGCCATATCGAGCTTGGCCCCGAACCATAGCTGTCCAGCGTTGGCCGCGGTGTTCCTGTTTCCGCCCGACAGGTTGCCGACGGATTCATTACCCAGCGTCAGGCCGATATCGATGCCCTGCTCCTTCAGCTGGGTCCTGCCGAGATCGCCAAACAGATACGGTCTCGTCCAGAAATCATCGGCCGTAACATAAGGAAGCGGCGGAGCTTTCGTTGAAAAATCGGCCGCATGCGCTCCACCGCTCAACAGAGATGACAAAGCAATCCCCACCCCGCACACGCGCGCGATGTTTACAGATCTATGCAACATTTTCTGGCACTCCCAGCGTCCCCAGGCTTTGTCTATTTTGTGTCACGTTCCCGCCCAAAGCCCTCGAGCCTGGAACGTGCATCCTCCCCAGCCCAGACCGATTTCAGCCGCCGAAGAAACAGTCTGTATGGCAACTGGCGGTTGAAGTCGTGATTCTCCTTACCGAGCCCTCATGCCTGATCACCCGTTCTCGTTTGGCAACGCAGCCGCGCCGCGCGGTGATGCGCTCTGCTTTCCTTGCACAAGTGTCGATCTCTGCGCCGTGCGGGCCAGGCCGGCCAGCGCCACCTTGCGCCGCCGACGGCTCTGCAATTGCTGATCCGCCAGCACGCCGAGCAGAATCACTGTCCCCATCACCGCGAAGTTCAGGGAATTGGGAATGCCCAGGATGTTCACAAGGTTCTGCAGCACCTGCAGCAGCGCCGTCCCCAACACGATACCGAGAATGGAGCCCTCGCCGCCGCGCAGGCTGCACCCACCGAGAACCGCAGCCGCGATCGCATAGAGCTCGTAGAAATTGCCGAACGAACTCGGAGAGACCGAGTTCGTGTAGAATACGAACAACACCGTTGAAACGCCGGCGAGCCCGCCGCTGATGATGTAGGCGGTCGCGATCACGATATCTGTGCGGATACCGGAGAAGCGCGCCGCTTCCTCGTTCTTGCCCACGGCATAGAGCCAGCGCCCGTAGACCGAGCGGTGCAGCAGCACGCCGAGGATCAGCGCAAGGATGATCAGGAAGATGAAGGTGTTCGGGACGCCCGCGATATTGCCGGAGGCGATGTTGCTCAGCGTGCTGGCCTCGTCACCGTAACCGAAGCCGCGTGTCGAATCGCTCGTATAGTAGCGGGCGGCGCCGCGATAGATCAGCAACCCGCACAGCGTCACGATGAAGGGCTGCATTTTCAGCCGTGTGATCAGGAAACCCTGGATGCCCCCTAGCGCCAGTCCGCCGAGCAGGACGAGCAGCAGCGCGAAGGGCCAATAGACCTGATAAGTCGTCAGAAGGTCGATGAATACGACGCCAAGCAGCGCGAACATCGAGCCGACCGAAAGGTCGATGCCTCCGGTGATGATCACAAGCCCGACGCCGAGAGCGAACACGCCGAACAGGCCGATCAGATTGGCCATATTCAGCAAGTTCACCAACGATAGAAAGGCCGGATTGATCGCGCCCGTGATGGCGGAGATCACCACCAGCAGCAGACACAGGCCGAGTTCTTTCTTCATCATGGCGCGGCGGCTTCCATGGTTTCCAGCGCTTGGCCGACCGCCAGCCGCAACACGTTATATTCGCTGAACTGCTCGCGCTCGAGCACGCCGCTGACACTCCCTTCATGCATCACCGCCACGCGGTCGGAGACGCCGATGACCTCCTCCATGTCCGAGGAGATCATCACGATCGCGACGCCCTGGTCGGCGAGGTCGCGCATCAGCACATAGATCTCGCTCTTGGCACCGACATCGATGCCGCGGGTCGGCTCGTCGAAGAACATCACTCGCGGCTGCATGGAGAGCCACTTGCCCAGCACGACTTTCTGCTGGTTGCCGCCGGAGAGCGTCACGGCCTCCATATCGATGCTCGGCGCCTTTATGGACAGGCTCCGAACCTGTTCTTTTGCGACCTTGCGCTCGGCCGCACCGTTTACCAGCCACATCCGCGCATAGTTCAGCAAGCTCGCGAGCGTCACGTTCTCCCGGATCGGCAGTTCAAGCACTAGCCCGGATTTCTTGCGGTCCTCCGGCATCAGATAGATCCCTTGCCTGATCGCGTCCCGCGGCGACGCGACACCGACCGGCGCGTTGTCGATCCTGATCTCGCCACCCAGCAGCGGGTCAATGCCGAAGGCCGCGCGGGCGAGCGAGGTGCGGCCAGCGCCCACGAGCCCCGCCAGGCCGAGAATCTCGCCGCTCCGCACGGAAAGATTGATCTGCCGGTCGGGAAAGGCTGACGTCACGAGGCCGACAATGTCGCAGCCGCCCGGCTGCGGCGGCCGTTTCGGCGGCGTATACAGCGCCTTCAGGTCACGGCCGATCATAAGCCGGATCATTGCGGCATGGCTCAGCTCGTCGCGCGCCAGCTCCCCCACCGTGCGCCCGTCGCGCAGCACCACGACGCGATCAGCGCAGGTCATGATCTCGCCCAGCCGGTGAGAGATAAAGATCACCGAGATGTCGTGCGCCTTCAGCTCGGCAATCACCTCCAGCAGCCGTTCTGTCTCCGAAATTGTCAGGCTGGAGGTCGGCTCGTCCATGATGATCACGCGGGCGTCAATCGAGAGCGCCTTGGCGATCTCCACCATCTGACGCTGCGCGATGGACAGGTCGTCGACCAGCGTGCTCGGGGTGAAATCGGCGCCCAGCCGCGCCAGCAGCGGCGTCACGCGGGCGCGCATCTCCGCGTTGTCCACCAGCTTCAGCGGGCCCCCGGTGAGCTTCTCGCGCCCTATGAACACGTTGGCCGCGACGTCGAGATTCTCGAACAGGTTCAGTTCCTGGTGCACGAAGGCGATGCCGGCCCGCGTCGCCTCGCTCACCGTCAGCCGGGCGTGGTCGGCGTGGTCGTTGCCGCCGATGCGGATCACGCCTTCGCTCGGCGCGATCACGCCGCCCAGCACGCGCATCAGCGTCGATTTGCCGGCGCCGTTCTCGCCGATCAGGCCCAATACCTCGCCGCGGTACACGCGCAGGTTGACATTGTCGAGGGCCCTGACACCGGGATAACTCTTGCTGATCCCGGCAAGTTCAAGCAGCGTTTCCGCCATTTGGCGCTTCCTCCCGCACAACGCCCGGTCGCCTGTGGCAGCCCGGCGGTGAAGCATACTGAAGTCACTTCTTCAGCAGTTCCTTCAGAGATGCGGTGAACTCCGCGACGTTGGACTTGCCGATCACCTTGGTCGGCACGATCAGCTTGCTATCCGCCGGGATCCAGGACTTGTCGCCGTTCAGCGTTTTGATGATGTTGGTGGCGGAGAGATAGCCGAACTCGTACGGCTGCTGCACGACCGTGGATTCGATCGTGCCGTCGGAAATGCCCCGCAGCGTGCGCTGGTCCTCGTCGAAGCCGACAATCTTCACCTTGCCGACCTTGCCCGCCGCCTTCACCGCGTCATAGATCAAGGGTGTCTCGTAGCTCCACAGGCCGGACAACAGCGCAATGTCGGGATATTTGACGAGCACGTTCTCCATATTCGCCTTGGCCTTGGCGAAGTCCACCTGGTCGGTGAACACGTCGACCAGCTCGACCTTGGTGCCGGCGATCGCTTCCTTGATACCCTGCACCCGCTCGCGGGCGTTGTCAGCGTCCATCGTTCCGACAAACAGTGCGATCTTGCCGCCGTTCGGCAGCGCCTTCTTGATCTCCTCGCCCGCCTGCCGCCCAGCCGCGACGTTGTCGGTGCCGATATAGGCGAGACGATTGCTCTGCGGCGCGTCGCTGTCCGTCGTGATCAATACGGTCTTGGCCGCAACCTTGTTGAGTTCTTCGGTTGCGTGCGGCGCATCGTCTACAGAAATAGAGATGCCGGCGACGCCGCGCACCAGCAGGTCATCCAACTCGCGCCGCTGGCCCGCCGCAGTTCCGTCGTTGGTGACGATCAACTCGATATTGTATTCCGGGTGCTCCTTCTGCGCCTTCTCAAGCCCGCGGCCGGCGATGGTCCAGAAGTCGGCCGCGACATTGGTCACCAGCGCGATGGTCTTTTTCTGCTGCGCTTGTGCCGCGCCCGTGGCCATCGCGAGCGCCGTTGCGCTCACCAGCAGCGGCACGATCAATGTCTTCATTGAGCTCTTCATGTGCACCTCCCTGTCGTCACCCCATGGGGCTTCACGCGCGGCGC
Organism: Bradyrhizobium sp. Ses1; assembly: GCF_059512365.1. Classification (NCBI taxonomy): domain Bacteria; kingdom Pseudomonadati; phylum Pseudomonadota; class Alphaproteobacteria; order Hyphomicrobiales; family Nitrobacteraceae; genus Bradyrhizobium; species Bradyrhizobium sp. Ses1. Next base: position 224,587 of record NZ_JCAMOQ010000007.1, on the reverse strand, counting down.
TTTGTGCGCTTTATTTTGTTCACGCTACGAATAAATTATCGGAACTCTATATCGAGTCAAGGATGTTATTGTCCGCCACCTCACGCAACAATAGTATAATTGGTACGATAAGGTAGCCTTCATTGTTCTTTTTGGCCATCCTCCGCGCCGCACAACGTTGATTAATTTCACTGAACGAATTAAAAGACCCGCATGGATGAGCAGCCCGAGCCGCCGAGACGTGCTTCAAGCGTGGCCCGCGGATCGAATCGCGGCCGCCTCGTCGAAGTCTTGCGACGTCAGGGGCCATTGCCGCGCGTGGAGCTCGCACGTAGTACGGGGCTGAGCTTCGCGGCCATTTCGGCCATAACGTCCAGACTGATAGCGGAAGAACTGTTGTGCGAGGCCGAGACCGACGCCGGAGCGGCGACGTCGTGGCCCGACGATACCGACGAAGAGGATACGGACGGGCTGAATGGCCGTCGCCGTGGCCGGCCTGCGGTATTGCTGACCCTGAACCCGGAGTTTGGCCGCATCATCGCGGTCTCGCTACGCATGAACCTGATTGAGACACTGATCGCAGACTTCAGTGGCTCTGGCTTGGCGCAATCGCGACTTGCACTCACGACGCGCGCTCTCGATGCAGACGCGTTGTGCGATCTCATGATCGCGCAGATCGATGCTATGCTTGACGCGACGGCAACGCCGCGCCATCGGCTGCTGGGAATCGGGATTGCGCTGCAGGGCATCGTGAACGCCGACACCGGACGGCATCTGTGGAGTCCGGCGCTGTCGGTCACCGACATCGATCTGGCGAAGCCGATGCGTCAAGCATTCGGGGTCGAGGTCGTGATGGCGAACGACGCTGTCGCAGTTGCGCTGGCCCTCGCAGCCGCGGAGCCGGCACTGGCGCAGGGCCTCTCGGCCACGATCATGGTCGGCCACGGCGTCGGGATGGGCGTCGTTGTCGACGGCGAAGCGCGCTGGGGCGCCGGCGCCGGCAGCGAGATCGGCCATGTCAAGTTGGCGCCGAACGGTCCGCAATGCCGCTGCGGCCAGCGCGGCTGCATCGAGGCCTATCTCGCCGACTACGCGATCTACCGCGACGCCCGCACCTTTCTCGACCTGCCCCCGGCAGTGTCGCAGCAGCCTTCCGAGGCGCAGATGGCTCTACTGCGCCAGCGAGCACTGGACGGCGATCCCCGTCTCGAGCACTTATTCCAGCAGGCAGGCCACGCGCTTGCAGAGGCGGTCGCCGCGACGATATCGGTGCTGCGCCCACACCATGTCATCCTCGCTGGCCCCGGCCTGCAGGCATTTGACATGATGCGCCGCGCCTATGAGGAGCGGCTCGAGCAGGCGGTGTTACCGTGGCTGCTCAAGTCCACGGCAATATATGTGCGTCCAAGCGAGTCGGCGGCAATTGTCGACGGCATGGTGCGGCGGACGCTGCGGGTCGTGGACCGAAACCACATGGAGACGACCGAGTGAACACCGGGAGCCGTGGCCCTTGTTGGAGCCGCAGCAAACGCAACTGACGCCCTTCAGGCGCAAAATCGAGAGGATGCCAATGCAAGGCGCCATCTATCCAAGTCTCAAGGACCGGACTGTACTGGTGACCGGCGGCGGTTCCGGGATCGGCGAGGCCATCGTCCGCCGGTTCGTCAGCCAAGGCTCGCGGGTCGGTTTCATCGACATCGATGTGGAGGCCTCAAAGCATCTCCTGACCAGCCTGCCGGCGCATGCGGGCGTGCACTTCGAGCACGCCGATCTGCGCGACATCGCCGCCCTGAGACGCGCGGTCGCCGGCGTCCGCGAGATGTTCGGGCCGATCACCATCCTGGTCAATAACGCGGCCCGCGACGACCGTCACGCGATCGAGGACGTCACGCCGGAATACTGGGACGAGCGGATCGCGGTCAATCTGAAGCATCAGTTCTTTAGCGCGCAGGCGATCGCGCCGGACATGATCCAGGCAGGGGGCGGTTCGATCGTCAACATCGGCTCGGTGAGCTGGGTGATCGGCCAGGGCAACATGCCCTGCTACACCACCGCCAAATCCGCGGTTCAGGGCCTGACCCGTGCGCTCGCCCGCGATCTTGGGCCGAACAATGTGCGGGTCAATTCCATCCTGCCCGGATGGATCATGACCCAGCGGCAGCAGGATCTGTGGTTGACGCCCGATGGTGAGGCCGAAATCATGCAGCGCCAATGCCTCAAGCGCAAGCTCGTGCCTGATGACATCGCTCGTGCCGTCCTCTTCTTCGCCGCCGACGACAGCGGCGCCTGCACCAACCAGAGCTACATCGTCGATGGCGGCTGGGTCTAACCACATTGCCGACTGCGTTGACGATATCTCGCGAGCTGGACCATCCGCCTCCAGCCTGAAGTAGCACTGTCGCAGTCAGACAATCGCGATAAGCCTTCGTTTCCGGCGAAGGCAGTCGCCGGTATTTCCAGATTGTCCAGCCTGCCCGTGTCGGTCATGCTGCGATGATGAAAAATCATTCTGCCGCAAGCGGATCGGATGTCTTGCTGGGTGTGATCGCGATCCGGCTTGCGGCCCTGGTTTTGACAGGTTCGATCTTGCTGCTGTTGCCGCGGCAACCTCGTGACGATTCAGCCTGCGTCCCCTCCCTCGCGGGAGGGTCTGACCTGCAAATTGCATCGAAGGCAGAACGCCTGCACGTCAGCGATCCGGTGGCGGGCGATATGCTCCTGCATGATTAGAGTACTTTCGGTTCTGATGGAATCAGAACCGAAGCTCTAGATTCTTGTTTGACGCGTTTTCTTCACGCGAACCGGTGTCCACTTCGCTCGAAAACGCTCCAGGGCATGATCCGAAAAAGCGGATACCGGTTGCTCCGCGCCGCCTGTCGCCGATCAACCGGCTGGGCTAGTACCATGCGCGCGCAAGCCACGGCGAACCAGTGAGGCCCAACCATCTTCCGCGGTCTCCGCAAATTCAAAGAGACCGGGGTCGGCCGCAGAAATCATGCCCTCCTCGACGAGGGCGTCAAAGTTAATGATTTTGCGCCAGTACCTTTCGCCGAACAGCACAATGGGCGCTGGAGGGGCCTTCTGCGTTTGCTGCAGCGTCAGCACCTCGAACATCTCGTCCATGGTTCCGAAACCGCCGGGAAAAATCGCCAAGGCGTTCGCACGCATGGCCAAATGCATTTTGCGCATTGCGAAGTAGTGAAATCGGAAGCTGAGCTCCGGCGTGATGTAGCGATTGGGAATTTGCTCATGTGGCAGGGTGATGTTGAATCCGATGCTTGGAGCACCGACGTCGGACGCGCCTCGGTTTGCCGCCTCCATGATGCCGGGGCCGCCGCCAGTAGCGACAACATTGTCGCGCCACCGGTTCTTGGGATCGAAGGCGCCGCCGCGTTGCGAAGCGATGCGCCCGAATTCGCGCGCGACCTGGTAGAACTCGGATTGCTGCAGCAATCTCTCAGCTACCCTCTTCTCGGTCTCCGTCCGAGCCGCTTCGACGGCGGCGGCAGCCTGCTCCGGAGACGGCACACGCGCGCTGCCAAAAACAATGATAGTCGAGCGGATTCCCCAATCCCGCAACGCGAGTTCAGCTTTGGCATATTCGAGGGCAAAGCGGATCGATCGCATCTCGTCCCGAAGCAAGAATTCGGTATCTTCAACCGCCAGCAGCGTGCTCCGCGAGCTATGCGGGGTCGTCTGTTCATTCATATCGCTATTGTCCATTCTGCAGACTAAGTTCAACACGTTCTACGGTAGCGCAGGCCATGACGCCGGGATATTGCCTCATCGAATCTATCAAAATATACGTCAATGATGCTACTCGACACTCGCAACCTGCCGCGGTGGATCGTGCGCAGGGCGTTGACGCGATTGCGCGCATCTGATGCAGATTGCCAACGGGCAGCAACCTCGAATGTGCCTCCCAACGATTTACGCTGAATGTCCATGAAAAAGATCGGCTTTCTATCGTTCGGGCATTGGACGCCTTCACCGCAATCGCAGACGCGATCGGCATCCGACGCCCTTCTGCAATCCATCGAACTTGCCGTTGCCGCCGAAGAGTTGGGGGCAGACGGTGCGTATTTCCGTGTGCATCATTTCGCTCGTCAGCTCGCTTCACCGTTTCCGTTGCTGGCAGCCGTCGGCGCGAAGACCCGCCGGATCGAGATCGGCACGGCAGTCATCGACATGCGATATGAGAACCCGCTGTACATGGCCGAGGATGCGGGCGCGGCCGACCTCATTGCCGGTGGGCGCTTGCAACTCGGCATCAGCCGGGGATCACCCGAGCAGGTCATCGATGGGTGGCGCTACTTCGGTTACGTTCCACGCGACGGCGAGACCGCTTCCGACATGGCCCGGCACAATACGGAGATCCTGCTCGAGCTGCTGCGCGGCGAGGGCTTCGCAAAGCCCAATCCGCATCCGATGTTTCCGAACCCTCCCGGCCTCTTGCGCATCGAGCCGTATTCGGAAGGCTTGCGCGACCGCATCTGGTGGGGCGCCGGGTCGAACGCTACCGCGGTCTGGGCGGCCAAGCTGGGCACGAATCTGCAAAGCTCCACCCTGAAGGACGACGAGACCGGAGAGCCGTTCCACGTCCAGCAAGCGAACCAGATCCGAGCTTTCCGCTCGGCCTGGAAGGCGGCTGGTCACAAGCGCGAGCCTCGCGTGTCAGTCAGCCGCAGCATCTTCGCGCTGGTCGACGACCGGGACCGCGCCTACTTCGGACACGGTGGTCAGGACGCGGACCAAATCGGCTTCATCGACGAAAAAACCAAGGCGATCTTCGGCCGCAGCTATGCCGCCGAGCCGGACGTGCTGATTGCGCAATTGGCCAAGGATGAAGCTATTGCGGAGGCCGATACGCTGCTTTTGACCGTGCCCAATCAGCTTGGCGTGGATTACAACGCGCACGTCATCGAGGCGATCCTGACTCACATCGCCCCGGCGCTTGGTTGGCGCTAACCCTTATTGTGGGGTCACACCCGCAACCCGGTATAGGCACGGGCGCCGTGGACCCGAGCAATGCTATTTGATCGTCGCGTGCACAGTGATTACCGAAGTGCCAGAAGCCGTCGGCCCCTGTCCCACTGCTTTGATGGCAAAGTTATCGCTCCCCTTGTACCTAGCCTTCGCTTTGTATTCGTAAGTCGTCATGTTGAGCTTTTTCAAGCTGCCATGTGCCGGCTTTTGTAAGATGTCCGAGCTGCTCACCGTGCCGCGTATCGTAATCGGAAATAGGCAGCTTTCTCCTGAGCTGACGCTAATGTCGCCGGTCGAATTCTCGCCCCAATCCGCTACTTCCAGTAATCTGGGACAGTCAGAAGCGGCTATCGCTGGAGACGCGGACATGGAGCCTGCAGCTGCAGCGATAAGCATCAAAACAGCGACTCTAGACAACCGCATCGTAGACTTCCTCGTTTTGCGTCGATGGCGGTATTGTCGGACGTCCAAGAAAACTTGGCTATCACAGACGCATCAACGATCCTGCCGGGCCGGTTGAAAGCGGCACCTGCGAACATCTCACGAGGCGCGGGTCGCGGCACGCTCTCGTTCGATGCGCTCGGTCACGTCTCGCGCCACGGCAACCGAGCCAAGCACTTCGCCAGCGGCGCTGTCCTTGACGATCGCGAATGTCATCTCAACGTAGACCTTGCGTCCGCTCTTGTGCAAGGCGCGCGTCAGCGTGGGCTTGCCTTGAAGCTTCATGGCGCCGCCAGTCATTGCCGCCTCAAAGCCGCGCCAATGCGCGGCCCGCAGATGTTCGGGGATGATCAGATCGAGGCTTTGGCCGAGCACCTCCTCCAACGAATAGCCAAACAACGCGGCGGCGGCGGGATTCCAGCGGGCAATCGCGCCGGAGCGATCGGCGTAGATCACCGCATCGGCCGTTTGATCGAGAATTCTTTCCGCTAACTCGGAGCGCTCTTCCATGGGGCACCTGTTTGGTTCTGTCACGTCTAACCTTTCTGCGCAACAATGTAGACCGCGCTCAAGTTCCGCAGATAGCGCTCGAACACCTCCCACATCGCAAGAACCCGCATATGGCATGATGGTCACGGCTTTGCCGACATTCACCGAAATGCGGCGAAGCCATTGAGCTTTTCGGGATTTTCTACGAGTAATGTCGCACTGTTTGTTCGTCCGGCAGCCACGCCCACGAGGCATCGAGCACACCGCCGTCGTCGGGCATGGCCCGATAGCGCACCGGATGCGGCCAGTTCGTTCCCCAGACAAGGCGATCGGGCCGGATTGCGCGAGGCGGCGGGCGGAAGGAGCCATGGCGCGGACCTTAAGTTGCCCATATTTGCCCCACATGTCAGGATAGATACCGACGTTATTGCCGCCGATGCTGGTGCAGTCGAAGGTCTTTTCGATCAACCGGCTCACAGGTCAGATCGCCGTCCGCGCGACCGCGGCGGATCAGCCGCCGAGATAGGCCTTTCGCACATGCTCGTTCGCGATCAGCTCCGCGCCGACGCCGGACAGCACGATGCGACCGCTCTCGATGAGGTAAGCCTGATCGCACATCTCAAGCGCAGCAAAGGCGTTTTGCTCTACCAGTAAAACGGTTGTGCCGGCATCGCGGACGCCGCGGATGATAGCAAACGTTCGCTCAACAATATTCGGCGCGAGCCCAAGCGACGGCTCGTCAAACATGATGAGGCGAGGCCGCGACATCAGCGCCCTGCCGATCGCCAGCATCTGTTGCTCGCCGCCCGACAGGGTACCGGCCGCCTGCCGCCTCCGCTCCGCAAGACGCGGAAACTCAGTGAAGATGCGGTCACGGTCCGCGGCGATCCCGCTCGGGTCGTTACGGAGATAGGCGCCCATGTCAAGATTTTCCTCGACAGTCATGTGCGGAAACACGCGCCTTCCCTCCGGGCAATGCGCGATACCGCTCGCCAGCACGCGCGGCGGTCGCGCCGCGGTCATATCCTTGCCGTCGAAGAGCATCTGTCCGGAACGCAGCGGTACCAATCCGGAAATCGCGCGCAGCGTCGTGCTCTTGCCGGCGCCATTGGCGCCGATCAGAGCGACGAGCTGTCCGGCCTTCACCTGCAGCGAGATACCCCGCAGCGCGGTAACGCCGCCATAGCCGCAGACGATGTCGCGGATCTCAAGCACGCGCGGCTCCCTGCCCGAGATAGGCTTCGATGACATCCGGATCGTTCCGGATCGCATCCGGCGGTCCTTCCGCGATGATCCGGCCGTAGTTCAACACCACGATCCGATCCGACACGCTCATCACCATCGGCATGTCATGCTCGACCAGAAGGATGGTGACGCCGCGGTCGCGGATATTGCGGATGAGTTCGACAAACGTGTGGGTCTCCGACGCATTCATGCCAGAGACCGGCTCATCGAGCAGCAGCATCGACGGCTCCGCGGCCAGCGCCAGCGCCACGCCGACGAGGCGCTGCTCGCCATAGGACAGCGAACCTGCGGGGTCGTGGGCGCGACGCTCGAGCCCGACCCATTCGACGAGTTCGGCGGCGCGCTCGCGCAGCCTGCGCTCCGACGCGCGTCCGCGCGGCAGCCCAAGAATCGCTTCGAACAGGCCAACCCGGCCCTGGCGGTGCAGCCCGATCAGAAGATTGTCGTAAACCGTGTCGTTCGGGAAAACACTGGTCCGCTGAAAGGTGCGGATCAATCCGAGATCAGCGATCTGATGCGGCTTCAGTCCGTTCAGTGTGGCCCCGCGATAGCTCACCTTGCCGTGGGCTGGATCCAGAAAGCCGGTCATGACGTTGAACGCGGTGGTCTTGCCGGCGCCGTTCGGGCCGATCAGGCTGACGATCTCGCCCTCGCCTACCGTAAAGTTCATATCCGAGAGCGCGACGAGCCCGCCGAAGCGAACGGCGACCTGCTCCACGTCCAAGGCGATCGCACGCGAGGTCACTACGCAGGCTCCTTGGCACGTTCGGAAAAGGCAACCGGAGCAACCGTTGCGGCTTGGCGCTTCCGTTTCGCGAACCGCTGCGCCAATGAAGGTACGATGCCGCGCGGCAGTACGAAGAGGATCACGATCAGCACGCCCCCATAGGCGATCCATTGTGCTTCCGGCGCCATGATCGGACGCAGGACGACCGGCAGCAATCCGAAGATCAGGCCGCCGACGACCGGTCCGGCCAGTGAGCCCTTGCCGCCGCTGATGACCATGATCACCATCGTCACCGTGTTGATGAAAGCGAACACCTCGGGATCGATGATCCGGATGTAGTGCGCATAAAGGCTACCGGCCGCGCCCGCGATAGCAGCCGAGATGACCGCGGCGAGCGTAAGCGTCTTCGTGACGTCGATCCCGACCGACACCGCCAGCGTTTCGTTTTCCATCAGCCCACGCATGGCGCGGCCAAAATGGGAGTGCACGAGCCGCGCGATCAGGAGGTAGGCGACGACTGCAACTGCGAGCACGAGATAATAGTTCTGCAGCTTGGTGCGCAGCGTCAGTTCGCCGAGACCCGGCAGGCCAATCGCGATCGACGGGATATTGGTTAGCGCCAGCGGCCCCTGTGTCAGCTCGACCCAGTTCAGCGCCACCAGCCGCACGACCTCGGCAAAGGAAATCGTGACGATCACGAAATAAGCGCCGCGGACGCGGAAGGAAAGCAACCCGACGAAATAGCCGCACAATCCCGCGACCAGGATCGCCAGCGCAAGCCCCGCAATCGGTGGCCATGGTTCGTGAACCAGGCGGAAGCCGCCGGGCAGGCCGATATCGAAACCGAGCGAGGTCAGCGCGCTGACATAGGCGCCAATGCCGAAGAAAGCGATGTGACCGAGGCTGAGCTGGCCGGTGAAACCGAGCAGGAGATTGAGGCTCATTGCAGCGATGATGAAGATTCCGGTCGTGATCAGCGCGTTCAGGAGATAAGGATCGCGCAGCCAGAGCGGCACGGATGCGAAGGCCGCTAGCATGAGCATGGTGATCGCTGCCCTCATCCCACGCGCTCCGAACGCGCGAACAAACCGGTGGGCTTGAAGATCAGCACCGCGATGATGATCAGGAAGCCCATCGCGTCCCGATATCCCGACGATATGTAGCCGGCGCCCAGCTCCTCGGCCAATGCCAGGATGAAGCCGCCGATCACCGCGCCAGTGATGTTGCCGAGACCGCCGAGGATCACGATCGCGAAGGCCTTGACCGCGGCAAGATCGCCCATCTGCGGAGAGATCACATAGACCGGGCCGAGCAGCGCGCCGGCCGCAGCGGCCAGGCTCGAGCCGATCGCAAAGGTCGAGGTATAAATGAGATCGACATTGACCCCCATCAGCGACGCGGTGTCCTGGTCCTGGAACGTCGCGCGCATCGCACAGCCAAGCTTGGTGCGGTTGATGAGCAGGTACGTCACCATGATCAGAAGCGCTGCGGCCGCCAGGACGAACAGCCGTAGCCAGGAGACCGAGACAGGTCCCAAGACAAGCGGCGCTTCCGGAAACGGTGTCGCGACCGATTTCGCGACCCCGCCCCAGATCCACAGTGTGGCCGACTGCATCGCGATCCAGGCGCCGATCATCACCAGCATGGTGGTGTCGATATCGGAGCCGCGCAGCGGTCGCAGCAACGTCAGTTCAATCACCGCGCCCAGGAGCCACCCCGCCACGACGGCGACGGGCAGCGCGAGGAAGAAGTTGAGCCCAAGCTGCTGAACCACGATGAACATGATGTAGGCGCCGAACGTGTAGAGCACGCCATGCGTAAAGTTCACCACGTTCATGAGGCCGAAGATCAAGGTCAGCCCGATCCCGAGCAGCGCATAGGTGCCGCCGAGGACGAGCATGTTGATCAGATGTTGCAGAAACTCGCTCAAGGCGGCTCCGGGCTATCCTGGTGCGGGCGAGGACCGCAGCGCGGCCCTCGTCGATAGATGACGCGAGATCAGAGTGTCTTCATGTCGACCTTGCCGTCGCTGATCTCGATCAGGTAGACGTTCGGCTGGCTCTGGCCGCTCTCCTTGCCTTCCGGGCCGGACTTGCGGAACACGATATCGCCGTTCAAGCCCTTCACGTTGATGTCCCACAGCGCCGCCTTGATGGCCGCGGGCTCCGCCTTGCCCGCCTTCTCGATCGCGGCTGCCGCAGTACGGATGCCGTCATAGCCGCGGAAACTCTCGGTGCAGCCGGCAAAGTCGAAGCCGCGCTTCTTCCATTCCGACACGAAATAGTTGGTCGCTTCCGGATTCGGCGTCTTCTCGGGGAACCAGGGCAGGAAAGTCGTCAGGTGCATGGTGCCGTTGGCCGCGGCGCCCGCCTGCGCGATGATCTGATCCGGATTTTGCGAGCCGCCTGTGGTGATGATGCGCTTCTTGAGGCCCAGCGCCGCCGCTTGTTTGAAGATCAGAGTGAGTTGGTCGACCGCGGTCGTGACGATCACGGTCTCGGAGTCCGAGCCTTTGATCTTGGAGAGCTGCGCGCTCATGTCCTGCGCGCCTTGGTCCATGGTCTCGACCAGACCGATGCCGATCCCCTTCTCCTTCATCATCTTGGCGAAATCGTCCGCCGTGCCGCGGCCCCAGTCGTTGTTGATGACGAGAAAATCGACCTTCTTCAATGCGAGCTTGTCGACGATGCCCTTGAAGGCGGCCGCTTCGACCGACGACGGCGGCGAGATACGGAAGATGAAGGGATTTCCGGTGGTGGTGATCTTGCTCGACGACGACGTCTCGACGACCATCGGCGTCTCGTACTCGATCAGCTTCGGCATCACCGCGAGCGTCAGGCTCGAGCCCCAGGCGCCCATGAGCACCGGCACCTTGTCGCTGGTGATCAGCTTCTCGGCGACGGCGGCAGCTTCGGTCGGATTGCTCTTGTTGTCCTCGATCACGAGCTCGATCTTCTTGCCGAGAATGCCGCCCTTGGCGTTGATCTCGTCGGCGGCGATCTTGGCGCCGTTGACAACATAAGTGCCGGACGCGGCGAACGCGCCGGTAAGTGGCTCGTTCACGCCGATCTTGATGGTTTGCGCCTCGGCCCCGCCCCCGAGCAAAGCGGTCGCCAGCGCAATTGCCGGAACAATCCAGGAAGTCCTAATCATGTAGCTCTCCAATTGCTCTGTTGATCTCCGCGCAGTTCCAACCTCGCCGCCCCGCGATATGGGGAGACGCCGAAACATCATGCCGCTCCGTCTCGTCTGACGAAGCGACCCAACCAGCGCGCGATGCGCGCGCGAAAGACACCTGAAATCATCGAAAATCCCTTCAGCTCCTTCGCGGTTGCCTGCTCGGGCGAGGCCCCCGACATGCGGCGATCGAGATTGGCGGCAAATTCCGCGATCAGCCGCTCGGCGAGGTCGCGCACCAATCCCGGCCGCCCGACCTGCGCCAGCATTCCCGTCAGCGTGTATCCGATCAGGAGATCGACGCGCGTCGACGCGCCCTCTTCGATCGGCGTCAGCTGGTACCGGATTTCGCCCTGGGTCGCCGATCGGCTGCGGCGATCGTTGCCGATGCCGACGATGCGACCGGAGAGATTCTTCGGGTCGCGTTCGATGCGCGCCGTGCCCTGGAAGCTCGCGGCGACCGGACCAAGCTTGACGCGGATGGCGCCTTCAACCCGTTCAGGGCTTGGCACCGCCGTCAACGACGCGCCTGGCAGGCAGGCCGCGACGGCGGCGATGTCGTCGAACGTCGCAAAGACATCCTTTGGCGGGTACGGGAGCGTGAAGTCCCGTTCGAGCCGGTTGGCCGGGGTGAAGTCAGGAATCTCGGCCGGCGACGCCACCGTCTCGGATGCATAGGTGGGTTCAGTTTGGATTGGCTGCGGGACCTGGATCGCACCGTCTCGCCCACTTCGCCCGGAGCCCGCTGGCCCCAAGACCTTGCGGCCGCCGTCCGGCTCGGGTGCGATGCTGCGGGCACGCCGCGCCTCGATCACGGACTGCACCGCGCGCACGATGCCGACGTAACCGGTACAGCGGCAGAGATTTCCGCTCAGGCCGATGCGAATCTGGCGCTCGTCGGCGGCAGCCAGCCGCAGGACCAGATCGCGCGCGGAGACCAGCATGCCAGGCGTGCAATAGCCGCACTGCAAGGCGTGCTCGCGGGTGAAGGCGGCGCGCAGCTCGGTCGTGATGTCGTCCTCGTCGAGGCCCTCAATCGTGGTGACATCGGCCCCCTCGCAAGCCATGGCATAAGTGATGCACGAGCGCGCCGGCACGCCGTCGAGCAGCACTGTGCAGGCGCCGCAGACACCATGCTCGCAACCAAGATGCGTACCGGTCAAATCAAGCTTGTCGCGAACGAAATCGGCCAGACTCGTGCGCGGCTCCGCCTCAGCCTGCACCGCACGTCGGTTGACGTTGAGCGCAATCGTGTTCATGCGGCCGCCTCACGGACGGCGCGCCTGAGCACGCTCACATGGATATGTCGGTCGGCCGGATTGCCGATGCCGGCCTTGGCGAGAAGTGCGTCGGCGACGCGCACGTCGAAACGTTCCTTGAAATCGCCGGCGATGCGCCCACCGAACAGTTCCGCAGCATCCGTGATCACGATCGGCGCGGTGTCGATGGCGCCCATCACCACGCGCGCCGTCGCGGCGCTCGGATCGATCATGACGGCGCCGAGCGCATGCGCGAACTCGCCGGTCTTGCGGCAGCTCTTGACGTAGCCCCAATGCGCCGATGGCGGCCGCGCCGGAACATGGATGGTCGCGACGATCTCGCCCGGACGCAAAATGGATTCCAGGGCTCCAAGGATGAAATCTTCCAGCGCGACCGTGCGTGCCCCCGCAAGGCTGCGCAGCGTCAATCGGGCGCCGAAAGCTGCAAGCGCCGACACCCAGTCCGCGGCCGGATCGGCATGGCTGAGCGAGCCGCCGATCGTGCCGCGGTTGCGCACGGCGCGATACGCAATGTTGGCGGCAACACCCCGCATGGCGCCACGCGTCACATCCGGCGTTCGTCCATCCTCGATATCGGCGTGCGTGATGCAGGCCCCGAGCACAAGCTCGTCGCCGTGTCGCTCCACCTGCTTGAGTTCGGCAAGGCCGGTGATGTCGACGACCAATTCCGGCTGAACCAGCCGCAGGTTCAGCATCGGACCGAGCGACTGCCCGCCGGCGATGATCTTTGCCGCACCGTCGGTTTCAGCCAGCAGCGCAAGCGCCGCCGGCAGATCGCGTGGACGCTCATAGCTGAAAGGCGCGGGTTTCATGCCGCCGTCCTTTTTGCATCGCGAGCGGCGAGGATGGCCTCGACGATGCGGTGAGGCGTGATCGGCGATTGCATCATCTCGACGCCAAGCGGTCTCAATGCATCATTGACGGCATTGGCGATCGCGGCCGGCGGTGCGATCGCGCCGCCCTCGCCGATGCCCTTCACCCCGAATTGCGTATAGGGCGAAGGCGTCTCCATGTGGTCGAGGCGCGGCGCGGGCACTTCGGTCGGTCCGGGCAGGAGATAGTCGGCGAGCGTCGTCGCGAGCGGCTGGCCGGATCCGTCGAACGGCATCTCCTCATAAAGCGCGGTGCCGATGCCCTGCGCGAGGCCACCATAGATCTGGCCGTCCACGACCATCGGATTGACCAGCACGCCGCCGTCTTCGACGATGACATAGTCGAGGATTTCGACTTCGCCCAAATCGGGGTCAACGGCGACGACGGCTGCATGTGCGGCATAGCTGAAGGTGCCGCTGTCGCGCTGCGGCTTGTAGCCGGCGGTGACCTCAAGCCCGCCGGGATCGACATCGGCAGGCAGGTCCTGCGGGCGGCGATACCAAGTGTAGGCGATCTCCTTCAATGTCACGCTGCCGTTGACGCCGCGCACCTCGCCGTTCTGCAGCACCACCGCTGCCGGGTCGTGCTGCAACAGCTTGGCGCCGATGCGCGTTGCGCGCTCGCCGAGCTCGCGACATGCGGTTGCGACCGCGCCGCCCGCCATCACCATCGAACGCGAACCCCAGGTGCCCGTCGAATAGGGCGTCATCGCGGTGTCGCCAAGGATGATGTGCACGCTTCCGACATCGACGCCGAGCATCTCGTGGGCGACCTGGGCAAGCGTCGTCTCCATGCTCTGCCCGTGCGAATGCACTCCGACGCGCAGTTCGAGACCGCCGTCGGGCGTCAGCCGTGCCGATGCCTGCTCGTGGCCCGGCACCATCGGAATGCCCCAGCCGGCATAGACCGAAGTGCCGTGTGCCGCCTGCTCGCAATAGATGGAGACGCCGATGCCGATCCGCCGTCCATCAGGCTCTCCCGCGCGCTGGCGTTCGCGCACCGTATCGATATCGATCGCTGCCAGAGCCCGCCGCATCGCCTCGGGATAATCGCCGCTGTCGAAGTGTTTCTTGGTGATGTTGTCGTATGGCATCTGCTCCGGTTGGATCAGATTGCGCAGCCGCACTTCGCCGGGCTCGAGGCCCGCCTCCGCCGCAACCAGATCGAGCATCAGTTCCAGCGCAAAGCAGACCCCGGTGCGCGCGACGCCACGATAGGGCAGGATCGGGCACTTGTTGGTCGCGACCGAAAAGGTTCGGCAGCGATAGGCCGGCATCAGGTAGGGACCGGGCAGGATGCTTGCGACCTGCGCCGCCTCGAGGCATGCCGAGAACGGATAGGACGAGTAGGCACCGGAATCGACCGTTGCCTCACAATCGATGCCGCGCAGCGTTCCGTCACTGTTGGCATAGACCGTGATCTTGTAATGATGCTCCCGACAGTTTGAGCTCGCGGTGAGATGTTCGCGGCGATCCTCGGTCCAGCGCACCGGATGGCCACAGCGCATGGTCAGCCAGGAGAGGCAGACTTCCTCGGGAAGCAGAATTCCCTTGTGGCCGAAGCCGCCGCCGACATCGGGCGAGATCAGGCGAATCCTCACCTCCTCCATGCCAAGGCACTCGGCAAGGCCGCTGCGGGTGACGTGCGGCATCTGGGCGGCGGAATAGAGCGTGAGCTGATCGAGCCGGTGATCGAAAGTGGCGACCACGCCGCGCCCTTCGAGCGGCGACATGCATTGTCGTGCGGTCGAAATCTCGCGCGTCACCTTGATTGGCGCATCCAGCGCTGCTGAGATGTCGACCTCATAATTGGTCTCGAGGAAGACGTTGTCGCCCCAGTGCTCGTGCACCAGCGCCGCACCAGGTTCGCGCGCCTTCAGCATGTCGTAGACCGCGGGAAGCTCTTCGAGATCGAGCGTGACAGAAGCCGCGATGTCCTCGGCTTCGGCGCGCGTCGGCGCCACGCACATCGCGACGAGTTCGCCGACCTGACGGACCTTGCCGGTGGCGAGCACCGGTTGCTCGGAAATCTTGAAACCCGGCAGCGCCGACACCGCGCGGATCGGCTTGACGCCGACGAGATCGGCGGCGGTGAAGACTTTTCCACGATAATGTTCGGGCACATGGATGCCGCTGATCCGCGCGTGGGCCAGCGGGCTGCGCACGAACGCAACATCCTGCAGGCCGGCGAGACGAATGTCGGCCACGAACTGGCCGCGGCCACGCATCAGCCGATCGTCCTCCTTGCGCGGCAGCCGCGCGCCGACGCCCTGCCCGGCGCCTGCCCCTGGTGCGGAGGAAAAGTCACGCTCGTTGCGCATAGTGGCGTCCCCCGATCGGACTGCTACGGCCTCCTTACGCCGCGACCGCTTGCGGCAGGATCGGCGCGACCGCGTCGTAGCGCGTGCCGGCACGCAAACAGAACGTCGGCTGCAGTAGCCGTTCGGCAATGACTTCAGTCTTCTCGTTGTCGCGAAGGACAAATCGCCCGGTGTGCTCCGTGAGCACCGAGACATCGGCATCCCTGCCGACTTTGAGCGCGCCGATCTCCTCATCACGGCCAAGCATCTTCGCCGGATTGGAGGTGACCATCGGCACCACCTGCTCGAGCGAGAGCCCGAGCGCCATCATCGAACTCATCGCCTGCACCAGGCTGAACTTTGCCTGGCCGGCGAACGGATGGTTTTCTTCATCCTCGTGCTGTTCCGGTGTACCGGCCGGCGCGGGCACATGGGTGTTGTAGCCGTGGATGTCGGCGCCGAGCGTGGTCGGAACGATGCCGGCACTGATCGCCTTCTTGGCTAGCCGGTAGGAGAAATGGCTGCCGTGACCGACATCGACCTTGAGGCCTCGGTCGAGCGCTGCCTGGATCACCGGATGCACCTCGCCCTCGCGGTTGACGAAGCCGCCGGGATGGCGCGTGAACGGATGCGCCAAGATATCCCCTTCGCGCAACAGCGGGATCACACGCGTCAGGATCGTGTCGGCATCCTCGCCGTTCGCACCGCTTTCGGGCAGACCCCAGAGCTGACCGAAATGGACATAGACAGGCAGATCGGCGCGGCGACCGATCTCCGCGGACATTTCGATGACGCGAATGCCCCAGCGTGCAAAGCCGCCGATCTCAGCATGCGCCTTGATGCCGCGAACGATATCAGGATTGGCCCTCGCCGCCTTGACGGTGGCGTCGATGTCGACACCCTCGGGGCTATAGAGCTGCGGATAGTAATGTCCTTCGAGCCCGCCAACGAGATAGGCCGACAGGAACGCATAGACGCGCGACTTCGCAGATTCGGCGATGAAGTGGCGAAAGCCCGGAAGCGTCATGCAGGATGGACCGCCCTGATCGACCAGCGTTGTGACGCCCGACTGCACTCCGACCATGTCGGCATTCATGCCGAAACGTCCGGTGACATATTGATAGACATGCGCGTGCGTATCGATCAGTCCCGGCAACACCAGCTTGCCGGCGACGTCGATCACTTCCCTCGCGCTGGTTGGCAGGATATCGGCCTGCACCGCCGCGATCTTGCCGTTGCGAATGGCAACATCCCGGATGCTATCAATGCCGGAGGACGGACAGATGACGCGGCCGCCACGCAAAAGCAGGTCGAAGCTGGCGCTGATGGACATGAACGTTCTCCTTAAGCTCTCGCCGGCGGGTTGGTCCCGCTCTCGCGGAAATACGAAGCATGCTTCGTATTTTTCAAAAAGCAAGCTTCGTGCCATGATCTGGTGATGGCGCGTGCGCTCGAATCGGGCTACTCGCGCCTCGTTCCAAGACTGGAGACTGTGCGTTGCAGCAAGCGAAGAAGCGTCGCGGCGAGACCAGGCATCGCCCATGGCCATTGTCACAACGGCCGGGGTTCCTGATCCGGCGCCTGCATCAGATTCACGTCGCGCTGTTCCAGGAGGCGTGCGGAGAATTCGAGATAACGCCGCTGCAATACAGCCTGCTCTCGGCGCTGGCGGTGCGAGGAACCGCCGATCAGACCACATTGGCGGCCGATATCGCGCTGGATCGGACCACGACGACGGGTGCGCTGAAGCGACTCGCCGCCCGAAATCTGGTCGAACGGGCCGTCAACAAGGACGACCGACGCGCCCGGCTGTGCCGGTTGACATCGACCGGAAAGGCCCTGCTCGACAAGATTGAAGCATCGGCGCGCGCCGCACACCGCACAACCCTCGGTGGCTTGACAGAGAAGGAACGCGGCTTGTTCATCGAAATGATGCAACGCATCGTTGCAGGCAACGCCAGTCGCGACAGCGCCACTGCCCTTTTCGACTAGATGGAACATGAGCCGCTGGCTGTCTTTTTGGCGCGGGCTGCACAATCTATGATCGCACGCTCGCTATTGCGGTTCCGGCTCTGCTGACGCCCGGACTGGCATGACCAAGCGATGCAACAGCCGGCCTGCACGTCGACATCGACCAAGAGCGATGCCGTCTCGGCCTTGAAAAGACAGCGTCAATTCTTCGAACCACCCGCCGCGTCGGCGCGCGGAGCAGCAGGCTTCGCGGCTACACCCTACTTCCATGGCACGATTGTTGCTCCGCCCGCCGATTACGAAGCGTGCTTCGTATTGAACGGGGGATGTCATGACGGATTCCGAGCTTCGCGCCGATATTCATAGCATCGAGCCTATTCCTGACGCCGACCGAGATTCCACCGGACCGCAGCAAATGTGGATCTGGGCAGGCGCCAATATCGCGCCGGTCAACTGGGCCCTCGGCGCGCTTGGCATCATCCTGAAGCTCGGCCTTATGGAAACGATCGCGGTGATCGTGATCGGCAACATCATCGGTTGCGCGATCTTCGCGTCCTTTACGGTGATGGGTCACAGGACCGGCGTCAACCAAATGGTCTTGAGCCGCTCGGCCTTCGGCGTTCGCGGCGCCTATCTGCCGAGCATCCTGATGTTCCTGATGACGCTGTGCTGGATCGGCGTGAACACCTACTTCCCCGTGAAGATCGCAGTCGCCATCCTTGGTCAGTTCGGCATTCCCGACAGCTGGCTGGTCGAGATCATCATCATCACGCTGGTGATGGTGCTGCAGGTCGGGATCGGCGTGTACGGCTTCTACGCGATCCGGACCTTCGAGAAGTACACGGTGCCAGCGACGGTTGCCATCATGATCCTGATGAGCGTACTGGCGTGGTCGCGTCCGGGCGTCGTCAATTGGGGCCTCACCACGTCCCTTTCGGGTGGCGCGCATCTGGCGATGCTGACGCTGCTGATGACAGCGATCGGCGTCGGCTGGGGCATCTCCTGGGTCACCTGGGCATCGGACTATTCGCGCTTCGTGCCGAAGAGCGTGCCCTCGAGCTCCGTGTTCTGGTACAGCTATGTCGGCATGTTCGTCCCGAGCGCGTGGCTCGCCATCCTGGGCGCGACGATCGCCAGCACGACACTGGATACCGATCCGGCCAAGATGGTCAGCGCGGTGTTCGGCGGTCCGACCAGCATCCTAGTGCTGCTGATGGTGCTGCACGGACCGATCGCGACCAATATCCTCAATGTCTATTCGGCTGCGCTCGCCGCGCTTAGCGCAGGCCTCAAGCTCTCGCGCGTCGCGCTAGCGATCATCGTCGGCATCGCCGGTTATCTGGTCACGCTCTACTTCATCTTCGCGCCGTCCTTTGCGAAGGCGTTCGACAACTGGATGATCAGCCTGTTGTTGTGGATGAGCCCGTGGGCCGGTGTCGTGCTCGCCGACTTCTACATCAAGCGAAAGGGCCAGATCGACGTCGCCGAGCTCTACCGCTCGCCGGAAACCAGCGCCTATGGCGATATCAATTGGGGCGGAATCATCGCCTTCCTGGCAGGTCTCGTTGCAGGCTGGTCGGTCGAAGACGGCCTCGTCAGCGCGTTGCAGGGACCAATCTCGACGGGTCTGCTCGGCGGCGCCGATCTGAGCTGGCTCTTTGGCATCGGCGTATCGGCTGCGGTATATCTGGCAGTCGGCAAGCGGGCGACCGCCACAACACCTGTTGCCGCGACCAGCGCGAGTCAGTGAAGGGGTAATGGATCGCCACCTGACGTCACCTCTGAAGGTGATCGGTTCAGCTCTGGGCTAAGCGCCGACGCGCTCCGACTATCGAGGCACCTCTACTCTTAGCGGAGCGTTATGCCATCAGTTCACGCGCGATCACCAGACGCTGGATCTCGCTTGTCCCCTCAAGGATACGAAGGACCCGCGCTTCGCCGAGAAGCCCTGATACCTCATACTCTTCGAACGCACCGTAGCCGCCGTGAACCTGCAGGGCGATATCGGCAACCTCACTTGCCATTTCGGTCGCAAACAACTTGGCCATGGATGTCTCGAGACGGAATGGCCGGTCTGCGTCTGCCAAGCAGGCAGCATTGCGGATCATGAGCTCGGTCGCGTGAATTTTCGTAAGCGCATCGGCCAGCGGGAATGTCAGTCCCTGGTGATTGAATATCGGCACCCCGCCGACCTTGCGGCCTGCCCCATAGGATTTCGCGAGGTCCATCGCCTTGCGGGCGAGCCCCAGGCCAGCGGCACCGACAAGAATACGGCCGATGCTGAGGGTGGTCAGTATCTGCTTCAGCCCGTCCCCGCGCTCGCCAATCATATTCGCTTTGGGTACGCGACATTCATCGAGGAACAGTTCCACCGAATCTGCAATCCGCCAGCCAATCTTGCGGCCGGGCTTGCCGACCTTGAAGCCAGGCGTTCCAACCGGTAGGACGAAGGTCGAGAGTCCCTTGGGGCCCAGCTCGGGGTCAGTGACAGCGACGAACGTCGATGCTCCGTGCAGAGGCGTGCCGGCATTGGTGGAGAACACCTTCGATCCCGACAGCACAAAGGAATCGCCATCTTCCACAGCCCGTGTCTTGATGCTGGCGACGTCCGACCCGCCGCTGGGCTCGGTGACACCGAACGAGGCGATGAAATCGCCGCGGCATAGCGGCTCCAGCCACTTCTTCTTGACTTCGTCGGAACCGTAGCGCGCGATCACCGTCATCGGTGCGCTGTTGCAAAGATAGATCGCGGCGAATCCCGGTTCTGCGCGAGCCAGCGTCTCGGCCACGATCGCCGCGCCTCGCGTGCCAAGTCCGCCGCCGGCAAAATCCGGATCGTAGGCGGTGCCCATGAAGCCGAGTGAGAGAAACTCTCTGACAAGTTCGGTGGGAAACTCATGCCGATCCACAAACGGCTTGATCTTCGGCCGGATTGAGCCTTCTGCGAACTGTTCAAGACCTTCTTTCAGGAGCCTTTCTTCTTCGTTGAGGTCAAGAAGCATCGGTCCAGTCCTTCCTGGTTGGGATGGCAGCCATCAACGGTGCCGGAACTTGTCGAGGGTCGCCTGGGCCGCTCTCTCCCGACAATTGTCGAGGAAGAGGCGATTGGCTTCGAAGTCCATCGCTTCGGCATTTTCCATCAGATAGCTGGAAAAGAAGCGCTTGGTTGCCGCAACCGCCGGCCGCGGAAGCGAGGCCAGCTTTTCAGCGATACTGATAGCGGTCGAAAGCGCCTTGCCATCGTCGCAACAATAGTCAACCACGCCGAGTTCTCGCGCCCCTTCGGCGGTCAGCGGCTCAAGGCAGAAACAGAGCAAGCGAGCCTTGACCAACCCTACGCGAGCAACCAGCGACTTGATGCCCCAGGGGGTGAGCCAGCCATGCGGGACCTCGGGCAGGCTCCACTTCGATCCGCGCCCCGCGACAACGACGTCGCAACAGGTGGCGAATGTAAATCCGCCACCGATCGCGAACGCTTCGACTGCGGCGACGACGGGCTTGCTGATGAAACCGATCAGGCGGCCCAAGTCTCCACATTCCTGCTCGAAGCGCCCCATCGCCCCAAGACCGAGCGCACCGATGAACTTCAGGTCGCTGCCGG
Source organism: Bradyrhizobium sp. Ses1 (assembly GCF_059512365.1). Lineage (NCBI taxonomy): Bacteria > Pseudomonadati > Pseudomonadota > Alphaproteobacteria > Hyphomicrobiales > Nitrobacteraceae > Bradyrhizobium > Bradyrhizobium sp. Ses1. The sequence continues at coordinate 203,519 of NZ_JCAMOQ010000007.1, read as the reverse complement.
CGGAAAAGCCAGGGGGCGCACCGACGAGAACGAGCGCACCGACACTGTCATCGCGATCCAGCTCGATCAGGGCCGCTTTCACCCTGTCCACGAGATCCTGATTCATCGAATTGCGGCGCGAAGACCTCAACAAGGTGATGACGGCAACATCCCCCCGCTTCTCGAGACCAACAACTTCCTGCTTTTCGTTCATGGATCACCAGCCAATAGACTTCACGCGCCGAGATACATCTGCTTGACTTCGGGAGCTTCCGAGAGATGTTTCGCATCACCCGATGTCACGATGTTGCCGGACTGCAGCACGTAGGCGCGATCCGCGCATCCCAATGCCATCACCGCATTCTGCTCGGCGAGCAGGATCGCTAGGCCCTCCTTGGCCAGCTCGCGGATGATCCGCCCAAGCTCTTCGATAATGATCGGCGCGAGACCGAGCGTCGGCTCATCGAGCAGCATCAACTTCGGCCGAGACATCAATCCACGTCCGATGGCGAGCATCTGCTGTTCGCCACCCGACATCGAGCCAGCTCGCTGTGTGCTGCGCTCGCGCAAGCGAGGGAACATGGAAAAGATTCGTTCGATGTCGCCTTCGACATGGTCGCGATCGGACCGATGGTAAGCTCCCATCAACAGGTTCTCGTGGACCGACATTCGCGGAAAGATCTGGCGGCCTTCCGGAACGAGCACCAGCCCGCACTTGACACGCTCGGCTGTCGATATCGAAGCCATGTCACTGCCATCGAAGGCGATCTTGCCGGAGTCGTTCCTCTTCAATCCGGCAAGCGTGCGCAAGGTCGTCGATTTTCCGGCGGCATTCGGCCCGATCAGCGTGACGACTTCACCCTGCTGAAGCTCGAAGGAGACGCCTCTAAGGACCTTCTGCTTGCCGTAACTGACGTTGAGATCGGAGACATCAAGCATGCTTCTTGCCCAAATAGGCTTCGACGACTGCCTCGTTGGCGAGAACGTCCACGGTCTTGCCGGTGGCGATGACCGCGCCGTGATGAAGTGCAATCGACCGATCCGCCAGCCGGCCCAGGAACCCGACCTTGTGATCAATGATGCAGAGCGTCACCCCGTGCGTTCTCAAATCGCGCAGCACCGCATCGAGGTTCATGATCTCGTCGTGGCCAAGACCCGAGGCCGGCTCGTCGAGCAACAGCAACTCCGGCTCGCAGACCATTCCCATCGCCACGCCCAACATCTTCTCACCGCCATAGGACAGAGCCCCCGCCTCTTCGTTCCGCTTGTCGGCCAGCCTGCACAGTTCGAGCATCTGGTCGATCTTGCGAGTCAACGTACCGTTCAGTGCAGCGGGCATACCTCCGAACAATGTCCACAGGCGACCGAAGCCCAACGTGCGTTTTATGTGGAGGTGACACGCAATGCGCATGTGCTCGGCGACAGTCAGCTCTGGAAACAGTTGCGGATTCTGAAACGTCTTCACCAATCCGTGCTGCGCGACTTCAAACGGCGGAAGCGCGCTGATATCCTCGCCTTTCCAGAGAATACTGCCCTGCGTCGGCTGGAGAATTCCCGCGATCAGACTGAGCGTCGTGGTCTTCCCGGAGCCGTTCGGCCCGAAGATCCCGATGATTTCGCCCCGCTCGATTCCGAAGGAGACATTCGAAACGGCCGTTAGGCCGCCGAACCGCTTGGTCAGATTCCGGATATCAAGCAGCATTTCTTTTGCTCCCGATCAGGCCCACGATGCCCTTCGGCATGACCAGGATGACAAAGACCAGAATCGAACCGTAGAGCGCGATGCGGAGCTCCGCGCTCAACTCGATGACGTGCGGAAGCGCTGTCAACACGAACGCGCCGATCACGGGCCCGATCAGCGACCCAACCCCGCCGAGCAGAACCATCGCAATAATGTCAAGCCCGAGCGGTATCGAGAGATAGTGCGGCTCAACGAAACCTGAATAAAACCCATAGAAAGCTCCAACCAAGCCTGCGAGCGCGCTTCCGATCGCAAAGCTCAGTAGCTTGTACTTGAAAACATCAATACCCAGGGTTTCGCCTAGCTGGTCATTCAGGCGGATCGCCGCAAGGCAGCGTCCGATCCACGATGAAAGGACCCCTTGGCAGACAACATACACGATAACCAACAGCGCCAGCGTCAGGTAGTACCAGGCAACCCCGCCCGAAATCGCAACGTTGCCAATCGGCGTCCAGAGGCTCGGCTTGTCGACAACGGTGATGCCGAGTGAGCCGTTCGTCATTCCGTTCCAGTTCAGTATGATCAGCCGCAGCACCTCCGAAAACGCCATCGTGACGACGGCGAAATAGAATTCCTTCAGCTTGAATCGGAAACAGATCGTTCCAACGATCAGCGACAGGACGAAAACGACGGCCAGAGCGGGCGCTATGGCCAACCAAAAATTCCAGCCGAACGTCGTGACGAGGATCGTGACGATATAGGCCGACACGCCGAACGATGCGGCATGGAACATCGACAACTGGCCAGTGAATCCAAATATCAGATTGAAGCTCACGGCCAGAGATGCGGCCATGAAGGCGTAAATCGCAATGGCAAGAAGCGAATCGCTATGAGCTGTGAGCGGCGCCAGGAGCGCGACGAGCAATCCGACGGCGATCGCATATCTCATGGCCGATCTCCAAAGAGGCCAGCCGGACGAACGAGGAGAATCGCGATCAGGAAGACGAGCCCGTAGGCGTCGCGGAAGGCGGATGGAAGGAAGACGGAGCCTATGTTCTCGCTGATACCGAGAATGATGCCACCGCCCAGCGCTCCAATGACGCTGCCGACACCTGCAAGGATCGCAGCTTCCACCGCCTTCAGGATGTATCCGGAGCCGATCGTCGGCTCGATGGAGTACATGCTGGCGTAGAGTCCGCCACCAAGGCCTGCGAGCGCTGTCGAGTACACGACGACGATCGTCTGCAGCCGTCCGGTGTGAACCCCCATCAGCGCAGCGGCCTCGGGATTCTGCGCATAAGAGAACGCCGCACGGCCAAGCCAGGTGCGTGTCAACGCGACATAAGTGCCGAATATCACGGCCAGGAAGACGACGCAGACAACGACCTTGATCTTGGGAAGGACAATCCCCGCGATGTTCAACGCGCCAGGCAGCACGTAAGTGAGGTCCTTCGGCGTCGTGGTGAAGGCCGCGAGCACGAGCGCCTCGAATACCGAGATCATGCCGATCGACACAAGAAGGCCATTGACGAGATTGCCGCGCGTGAACTGAAACAGCGCACGATCCGAGACGTAACCGACGACGCTGACGGCGCCGACGGCACCAAGCACGGCCAATGCATAGGGACAGCCGAGTACGTCGTAGAAATACCACGTTGCGTAGGCGCCGAGCATCATGAAGGCGCCTAACGCGAAATTCACAATGCCGGTCAAACCGAAAGTGAGCGTCACGCCGAGCGCGATGATGCCGTAGAGCGAGCCGACGATCACGCCGTTGAGCATCTGCCCGATAATTAGCTGCGACATGGATACTGTGTCCGTTGGGAGAACGGGCCGGGGCAAGTGCCCCTCCCTCACCGATGGAATGGCCTTCCCGGACGAGCATTCCGGGAAAGCCGAAGTGCGACAATCTCAGCTATTCTTTGGTCGGGTCGTATTTGACGATTTCAATCGAACCGCCCTTGCGCACATGCACCACGTCGAACCCGAACACCGCCTCTCCGGTTTTGTCGTATCGGATCTTCCACAACCCGTCGTAAGTCATGGCCAGCAACGTGGACCGGATCTTGGAAATGTCGTCGACCGTACCTGCGCTCTGCATCGCCTGGACGAGCATGTAGACATGGTCGTAGCAGGACGACGAGCACAGAGGCGCCTGATCATAGGGGAATTCCCGATTGAAAGTCTTCCTGTAACTCTCGATGAACGCCTTGACCTTCGGCTCGCTCTTTTCCGCTTCCTCGAAGTACTTCGGAACGTAGGCTACGTAGTCCGCGATGGCGTCCTTGTTCTTGAGCGCGGGGCCGATCGAGCCACGAACCAGGAAAAAGCGGTTCGCGAAACCGGATTCAGTCGCCTGCCGCACGATGTCGTAGAGCACCGCATCCGAATAGCCGGGGAAGAGAATATCGGGCTTCCCGGCGGCGAGCTTCGCAAGTACCGCACTGAAGTCCTTCGTGCCCGGTTCAAAGAGTTCGACCTGAAGCTCGATGCCGGCAGTCTTGAACAGGCCCGTATAGATGTCGACGGCGGTCTTACCGAAGGCATCGTTCTGGAACAGCATCGCCACCTTCTTGGTGTTCAGCTTCTTCAGGTAGTCGACCATCAACTGGCCGAACCCGGCCGAGCCGGCATCCCAATTCCAGGTGCGCAACAGATAGTCGTGATCCGGTTTTCCAAGCGCGGCATGGGCCGATGTGGCTCCTGAAAACAGCAGGAACTTGCCGTTATTCTGGTTCGCGATCGGTTCAATGGCGTTGAAGATATTGGTCAGGAATGGACCGAAGACGAAGCGAACCTTGTCTTCCATCATCTTGCGAAACTGAACCGTCGCCTCGCGTGGCTCGCCACGCGTATCCGCCTGGATCAATTCGAGCTTGTAGGTCTTGTCGCCGACCTTGAAGCCGCCCTTGGCATTGATCTCCTCGACGGCAACCTTGGTGCCTTGCGCCGACATCCATCCATAGGTGGCGGTGGCGCCCGTTAGTGCCTCGATCTGACCGATCTTGACGACATCTTGAGCGCTAACAGCCGGCGCCGCGAGCAGGCTGCACGCCATCAATCCTGTGAGCAGAAATCCTCTTGACCCGAGCACGTCTCTCTCCCTGACGATATTTGTATTATCTCACTAACGTACTAGTAATATCTTACGGGCCAAGCGTCAAGCCTGGCGGCCTCGTTCGCATGCCGAGCGACCGAAGAGCAGTCGGCTAAGGCTGTCGGAGAAAGGTCGCGGGAACGGCGACGGACAACAAACCGGTATAGATCAGGCGCTGCTCGGTTGACTGGTGCTTGCGAGTTCTTCAATACGACCCGGTGTACTGCAAAGGCTTAGACATCTTATGGGTAAGAAAGCTGCGATCGATGTCACAACAGAATCACAGGCCGATGCTGCGCATCGACGCCTGGAAGAGATGATTGTCACCTTGCAGCTTCCTCCTGGGAGCCACTGGTCCGAAGAGGGTCTTGCCGACAAGATCGGGATTGGCCGCACGCCGGTCCGCGAAGCAGTCAAGCGCCTGCAGGCAGACTATCTGGTCAGCATCTTGCCGCGGCACGGCTTGATGATCACCGAGATCAATCTCCATGAGCAGTTGCTCGTCATCGAATTCCGCAGGGAACTTGAGATTTTCATTTCCACACGAGCGGCACGAAGGATCATGGCTACCGATCGCGAGCGGCTCATTGCGGCGGCCAACGAAATCGATGCGGCCGGCAAGCAGGGCAATCTGGAAAAATACCTACGCGAGGTGTTCAATGCGAATCAGCTCATCGCGAAGGCGGCGGGCAATCCTTTTGCAGCCCGATCGATCTCACCGCTCCACGCGATGTCCCGGCGCTTCTACTACAAATATGAGTCCGACCTGCAGAACCTCGAAGCGATGGGTAAACTGCATGCCGAGCGGGCGCGCGCCGTCGCACGGCAGGACGAGAAGAAGGCGCTTGCCCACGCTACGGCCCTGATGGACCAGATCGAAGGCTACACGCGCAAGATCTTCGAGCGCGGGATCGGACTGGCGTAGCCTGATCGAATCAGTGTTTGGCGACCTTCAACTGGCCCTCGCCTGGCGAGGTATATCCAGGAAGAACGCCTCATCCATGAGCTTGAGGTCGTCCGCCACCTTCCATGGGGCGAATTCCATCTGATCGAGCACGTCGCGGCGAACATCGATCCCTGGCGCGACTTCGGTGAGGGTCAGGCCTTCGGCCGTGATCTCGAACACGGCGCGCTCGGTGATCACGCGGGCCGTCTGACCACGCTTCACACCATCGATCACGGAATAGGTAATGTGTTCGGCCTTGTTGACGAATTTGCGTACCTTACCCTCTTTGATGATGCACAGCTTTCCATCTGCGAATGCGACGTCGAGGCCGCCGGTGGTGAAAGTGCCAGTGAACACCAGCCGCTCTGCGTTTTCCGCGATATCGATGAAGCCGCCGGCGCCGGGATTTGCGGCACCGAATTTGGAAACGTTGACCAGACCACCGCGGTCGAATTGGGCAAAGGCCAGCGCTGCAAACCGGCAAAGACCGCCGTCGATGGCATCGAACTGGTAGACCCCGTCCAAGATCGCATCAGGATTGAGGTTGGCTGAGAACTGCCAACCGGACATCACGATGCCCCCGTAGGAACCGTGCTCGGTCGTGAACCAGTAGTCCTTGAGGCCACCGTTCTCGAACACCCCCTGCTCGGCCATCACCAAGGGTACATCGGCGGCAGCCCCGAAGCCGAAGATGGATAGTTCTCGCTTGCGGACTTCTTTCGCTGCACGCAACGCAACGACCTTGTCCGCCGACATCGGAATGGGCGGGAGCTGCGACAAGGGACGCCGTTCTCCGCCGAAGTAGGCTGGCTCGAACTTGACGTCAGTCGTCATCATCATCGACGGATCGACCACGACGGCGTCCACGAACATACCGGGAATCCGCACCTCCGAAGCGGGCCGCGTTCCATGGGGTACCGCTCGGCGCACCTGAGCTATGACACGGCCACCATGCGCCTTGGCCGCAAGGATCAGCGCGATGTTGGAGGAGACGAGCGCCTCGTTCTCGAATGAGAGGTTGCCTTCCTCGTCCGCCGATGAGGCGTAGACAAAGACCGTGTCGAGCTTCCACGTCGGATAGAACAGATACGGTTGACCTTCGAAATCGATTCGCCGGACCAGATCATCTTGTGCGCGCTCGGTGAACTTGCCACCGCCGTTTTCGGGATCGATGTAGGTCCCGAGACCGATCCGTGTCATGTAACCGGGGCTACGACGCGCAACTTCGCGAAGCCAATGCATGGTCGCTCCGATCGGCCACGAATAGGCTTCGATTCTGTTTTCACGGATCAAGCGCATCAACTCCGGGCGCTTGCCCGTCGTCGGATCGACCGGATTGATGTAGGATCCGCCGACGATGCGCTTCATCAAGCCTTCTTGCGCGACGTGATCCATTCCCCTGATGCCTTGGGCATCGCCCGTCCCGACAGGGAAATAGAACGTCAGATCTTTCGGACACGCCGTTTTGCGGAAACGCTCTCCGAGCGCTCTGAGCAGCGCATCCGGCGTCACCCAGCCGATTACACCGACGCAGCCGACAGTGGATCCATCCGGGATCGAAGCGACCGCGGTCGCGGCATCAACAATCTTGCTCACGCTTTCACCATGAAACGTTCGAAGGTCTTGCGCGAGCTCGGCGTTTCGCAATTCAACGCGAACTCCCTGGATGCGACTTCATCCAGGCGCTCCGCATCCGCCATGATGAATGGTTCAAAGAATCGCTTGGTGGACGCGATCGCTTCCCGTGGCACCGCGGCGAGCCCGTCGGCCACACTGATCGCATGCTCGAGCGCCGCACCCGGCTCGACCACATCGTCAACCAGTCCAATACGAGCCGCTTCGACACCGTCGATCGGCGCAGCACCCCAGGTCAAACGGCGCGCTCGAACGGGTCCAGTTCGCGCCAGCAGCGCTGCCAGCCCCCAAGGGGGCAGCCAGCCGTTTGGCGCCTCGGGCAAATGCCAGCGCGCCGTGGAGGCACTGACGACGATGTCGCAGGATGCGGCAAGGATAAAGCCGCCGCCAAGTGCATACCCCTCCACCGCGGCGATGACCGGCTTTGCGCGATAACCAATGGCACGCGCGAATGCAGCCGTCTCCGACTCATGCTTGCACATATCCGCTATCGATAGACCAGCCAGTTCCTTCAGGTCGCTCCCGGCGCAGAATGCCGGCGCCGCACCGGTCAACACGACCGCCCTTACCGCATGGTTCTGTTCGGCACCGGATAGCGCCTCCCCGAGCTCTCGCATCAACTGCGACCCCAACGCATTGCGGCGCTCAGGACGATTTATTGTGACGATCGCAATCGCCCCATTGATTTCAAACTTGATCATTTCGGGATTGTCCTCATCCAATGCGCGCGCCGTCCGCGTTGACCGCAGCCCTGACGTCCTTGCCGTCGATAGCGCGGGGCAGCACGTTCTCGCGAACTGCAATCGCCGCGGCGAGACCTATTGCGTGACCATAGGAAAAGCATTGCGCGGTCACGCGTGCCGAGGCCACGGCCTCATGTTCTGCCGACAAGCACCGACCCGCGACCAGCAGCGCCTCGCCACGCTCGGGAACGAAGCATCCGTAAGGCACTTCGTAATAGTCGTTCAGCAGCCACTCCACCCTGGGTTTGTCTCCCGAGTGCAACTCGATCGGCCAGGGCGACACGGCGATGCCGTCGGCGAACTTGGCGCCTCGAACGACGTCTGAATTCGCGAGCGTCTTCACGCCCGACACCTGGCGGGTCTGGCGCACGCCGACCTGAACGCCGGTATCATTCAGGAAAGCGCTCTCGCAACCGACCAGATTGTCACGGAAGAAGCGCGCATATTCACGAGCCTGCAGCCGACCTTCGATTTCCGCGTCGGTAAAGTCCTGGTAAGAAAGCGTGTTCAGCTCTCGGCCATCGGGCCCGATCACGCGCGTGCAATTGCACAGTAGCTCTCCCGGACGAGTGGTAGGAAACAACCAGATCTTGGCGCGTGGGAGCTTGTAGTCGCCGGCATTATGCTTGGCTCGGATCATCGCGGAGACCTTCTCCGGCATGATCGTGTCCACGCCGTATTCGCCGACAAAGCGGTCGACATCGACTCCCATCATACGGAAGATCATCGTCGGATTTTGCACCGCTCCGTTGTCGCCGATGAAACTCGGCAGTCCCGCCATCGCGACCACGTCGGCATCGCCGCTCGCGTCGATCACGACCTTCGCGCGTGCATCCACCGGCCCCTGCTTGGTCCAGATGCCAAGTCCTTCGACCTTGTCGCCTTCCATTCGCACGGACTGGGCGACGGCATGGAAGATGACGCGAACGCCTGCCTCCCGCAGCATCGCGTCGGCAGCCTCACGCCACACCAGCGGATCGTGGACGCGAGCCCATGTCTTGCCGTAGAGCAATGGCTCGCCCAACCCTCCCATCGCCTCAAGCCGACGGCAAAACTCGTCGGCAAAGCCGAAAACGACCTGTTGCGGGCCCGCCGCAACATTGTTTGTCGCTTCGTAAAGACCGCAGACAGTGCCCGAGAGCCCGGCGACGGCACCGCCGCCACAGAATCCGTAGCGCTCGACCAGCGTAACGCTCAGCCCCTTGCGCGCCGAGGCGATAGCTGCCGCAACACCGGCTGCTCCGCCCCCGACAATCAAGACATCGCTATCAACTCGAATGGAACCGCGAGCGTCCAACCTTCATTCCTTTTAGTATAGTAGTGATGTATTACAAATATCTCAATGGCCCGGCCGTTGCAAGACGCGCGAATGCAAAAACCGGGAAATTCAGAAAAGGTCGCGCATGGCGACACGCGGGCGGTGACACGACTTGGACGACGTGGGCCGCAGCTCGCGGCTCACTCGGTGGAAAACTGCGCCATCATTGCTTTTGCGCTTCTCAGGTCCGAAATCTCGAACCCCTCGGTGAACTTTCCGTACACGGAGGCAAGGATGTGGTGCGCGTTGGCAGGACGGTCCTGGGTGGCTCTCAATCGCGCAAAACTGATTGCCGTCCTCAACTCCCAAAACAGCGCGCCCTGGCTGCGCGCCACCTGGAGCGACTTGTCGAAGGACTGCTCGGCGGCGACAAGCGAACGACGTTCACCGGCGTGGAGCAGCAGCTCGCCTTTGATGCGCAACAGCTCGGCCTGGTACCATTGCTCTTCCCTCGCCTCGCAACGCGCAAGCGCCTCATTGACGGCAATAAGCCCCTGCGCGACGTCGCCTGCCTCGCCGAGACAGATCGCCAATTCGCCAAGAGGAAGCAGGAAGCGCGGCAAAAACCGCGCCTCGCCCGCCAGCTCGAGCGCTTTCCGCAGCACCGGCAATCCCGTGGCAACGCCGCCGCGCTTAGCCATCACCATGCCTCTGAAGGCGCGGGCCCACAAATTCCACAGGCGGATCGGGTGCCGCTCGGTATGCTCGATCAACAGTGCACAGTAGCGTTCCGCCGCATCGAGGTCGCCGGCAAGGAAAGTGATCGGGCAGGCGCCCTGCCCCAGCACGCTGCAGAACGTCAGCGCGTGGCCGCTCGCTCGGCCTTCCTCGATGTTGTGTTCGACCACGCGCAAGGCCTGGTCGGCTAGCCCCATGAGCCACAGGATGCGAGCCTGGAAATAGTGCGCCGATACTCTTAGGTCGAAGCGAAAGCGGATCACCTGCGGCTTTGGCGATAGATCCGAAAGGCGCGACAAGGTCCGCGTGATGTAATGATGCGCGAGGTTCTGGTCGCCGAGGTAGTGCAGCGTGGTAGCCAGCAGCCGATCGGCCATCATCAGGTCGACGGAGTTGCTCGAGCCACCTGCGATTTCGGCGAAGCGGTGCGCAAACTCCAGCGCCTTGCGAAATTCTCCGTTGTTGAACTGATCGATGCACAGTCCCCACAGCGCGCGCAGCAAATAATCGGCGTCGCCGAGTTGCTCTGCGAGTTGCAACGCCAAGGCCCAGGCGGGACCGGCCTCGCGGGCCCTACCGACGCCATACATCAGCGACCAGGCGTGTGCGGCCGAAAGCTGCATGCGCAGGCGCAATGCTTCCGGGCAACCTTCATCGATCCTTGCCAGCGCCAACCCGGTGCGCTCGCGGCACTCCGCGAGCAGCGACAGTTGTACCCAGAGCGGCACCGCGGCCGCGGTCAATGCCACGCCAGTCTGCGCATCGCCGCTGGGGGAGAATGCCCAATCAAGGCTGGCACGCACGTTGTCGATATGCCGGCCGTAAATGGCAAGCCACTCCGCCTGCGGCTTCAGCTCGCTTTCGGCTTCTGCATTGGCGAAGAAAACGCGATAATATTGCGCGTGACGGCGCGCTGCATCGAAATATTCCCCTGAGCCATGCAGCTTTTCCAGCGCGTAAGCGCGCGTCGTATCCAGCAGGCGGTAGTGCGGCCGGTCGCCACGAATGTCGGCGACGGCAAGGGATTTTGCGACCAGATTGGCGAGGTGGTCGGTGACTTCGTCCCTCTCGTGATCGCCGGCAACCGCAATCACTGCGTCGAGCAGGAAATCGCCGGCGAAGATGCCGAGCCGCCGCAGGACCCGCGCCTCCGCCTCCGGCAGCAGGTCATAGCTCCAGTCGAGCGTCGCGCGCAGCGTTTGCTGCCGGGGCAGCGCAGTGCGCCGGCCCGTCGTGAGGAACTTAAATCTGTCGTCCAGAAGCGCCGCGATCTTGGGCGGGCCAAGCATCGCCGCGCGTGCCGCGGCAAACTCAATGGCGAGCGGAATGCCGTCGAGCCGGCGGCAAATAGCGGCAATGGCGCCAAGATTCTCCTCGTCGCGCTCGAAGCTAGAACCCTGCGCCTTCGCCCTGGTCATGAACAGTTCGACTGCGGTGTGTTCAAAGATAGCGTCCGGTGCAAGCAGAGGCTCAGGCGGCACTTCCAGTGGAGGCACGCGATAGACATGTTCGCCATCGATGCGCAGGGCCTCGCGGCTGGTCGCGATAGTGGTGGTGCCGGGGCAGCGGCTGACGATCGTCTCCGTCAGCTTGGCTACGGCACCAATGACATGCTCGCAATTGTCGAAAACGACCAGCAATTGCCGCGCTCCGATGGCACGCGCGATGGCCTCTGCGCAGATATCTTCGCCTTCCAGTTTGATACCGAGCACGCCGGCAACCGCTGAAGGCACGAGTTCGGGATTCGAAAGCGAGGCCAGTTCGATGAGGAACCGGTCGGCCGTCATTCCGGCCGGCGGCGATCTGGCCGCCTGTAGCGCCAGCGCTGTCTTGCCGATCCCGCCGGGTCCGACGAGACTCACCACTCGATACGCAGACAGGAGCTCCCACAGGTGAGCGATCGCCGTAGCGCGACCGATGAGATTGAATGTCGCGGCCGGAATGTTGGTAGACGGCGACAGTTCGGGCGCAGCCGGCTGAGCCGGCGCATCGACATGCCGGATCTGCCATGATCCCAGAAGGCGATATCCCCGGCCGACCGTCGTGGCCAGCATGTCGCGATCGGGACCGAGGGCCTTGCGGATCGCCGCGATGTGCACACGAAGCGCGCCCTCCTCGACGAATACCCCTCGCCAGACCCGCTTGGTCAAATCACTCTTGGAAACCAGTTCGCCTTCTGCCTGGACCAATTCCGCAATGATCTCAAAGGCCCGTCCACCCAACGGCACGGGCACTCCCTGAGAGCGCAATTCCCGTCTGGCAAGATCGATTTCCCATCCCGCGCATGCATAGATGGGGCGCAGGCCTGATGCGGCCGTCATTTAGAGAAGCCCCAAGCAGTTGGTAAATTTCCACCCAGGCGACCAGCCTATCATCAGCCCAGTCGAAAGAAACCAACCCAGGCGAGAACCAATTGAGGACTGCTTCGCCTGCAGTCTGCCGCACCGGATCGGTTCAGCCTTTTCAAGAACGGAAGCAGGCGCCTGATGAGAACTCCGCGCGCGGCGCATACGTCGACCCTAGCTATCGCACCGCACAACGGATCCGTGTACGTGGTCCACGGCCATTGAGGTTCCTGGACGGAACCCCATATCTTCGACAAGGGAGTCCTTGCCGTGCAGACCGTAAAGGCGGCCCTCGTTGCGGCGATCGCAATCGTCGCTCTGGTTGTCTCCCTCCTTCCCGGCTTAGCGGAGGAGAACCGCAGTCTTGCACTGACCATTTCGCTCGACGGGGCTATCGGACCGGCGTCGGCAAGTTACGTGAAGGACGCTCTGGCCAAGGCATCCGAACGACGCGCGGACATTGTCATTCTGCGTCTGAATACACCGGGCGGTCTCACCACCAGCATGCGCGAGATCATCTCGGATGTGATCGCTTCGCCCGTTCCTGTCGTAGGTTACGTAGCTCCCTCCGGAGCCCATGCCGCAAGCGCCGGGACCTATATTCTCTACGCGACCCATATCGCGGCAATGGCGCCGGGCACCAATATCGGTGCCGCGACGCCAGTACAGATTGGCGGTCCGATACCGGGCCTGCCGGGCGGTACTCCGGACAAGGACGGCAAAGACAAGAAGGATAGCGACCACCAGCCCGAGCCAAAGGATGCGATGACGGCAAAGGTGACGAATGATGCCGTCGCCCTCATCCGCAGCCTCGCCGAACTGCGCGGCCACAATGCTGACTGGGCCGAGAAGGCGGTGCGCGAGGCCGCGACCCTCTCCGCCAACGGCGCGTTGCAGGACCATGTCATCGATCTCATCGCACGCGATCCGGCCGAACTGCTCGCGAAGGTCGATGGTCGCGTCGTCGAGGTTGCAAGTGGCAAGACACAACGTCTGGCGACGAAAGACGCGGTCGTCGAAATAATCGATCCCGGATGGATCTCCCGGTTCCTGGCGGTCATCACTGATCCCAACGTCGCGTTCATTCTCCTGATGGTTGGCGTCTACGGGCTCATCTTCGAATTCATGTCCCCCGGCACGGTCGCCCCCGGAGTCGTCGGCACGATCTGCCTGCTGCTGGGCCTTTACGCCCTCAATTTGCTGCCGATCAGCTACGCCGGCCTCGCCTTGATGCTGGTCGGGATCGCGCTTCTTGCCTTCGAGGCCTTCAACCCGACGGTCGTGATCGGGCTCGGCGGAGTCATCGCCTTTGTACTGGGAGCGGTCATGCTCTTCAGGGTCGAAGCGCCCGGCTACCGACTCTCGTGGTGGCTCATCGCCGTCGTGACGGCGACGTTCATCGGCTTTGTTCTCGTCGTGCTCGGCTCGCTTCGGCGCGCTCGCACCGGTCCCGTGCGGGTCGGCGCGCAAGCCATGCGAGGCCTGTCCGCCAAGGTCCTCGATTGGTCCGAGAATGAAGGTCATGTCTTCACGCACGGCGAGCGATGGCAAGCACGCGGCACCGAAACCTTCAGGCCGGGTGAGATGGTTGAGGTCGCCAACATCGTCGATCTGACGCTGGTGGTGCGGCGCGCGCCAGTCCGGACCGGCGAAGGAGGGAAATCATGATGCTTGATTACTTGACCTATGCAGCGCTTGTGCTGGTCGTCATCCTTTTCTTGACCCAGGCCATTCGCATCCTGCGGGAATATGAGCGCGGCGTCATCTTCACGCTCGGCCGTTTCACCGGAGTGAAGGGCCCGGGCCTCATCATCCTCATTCCGGCCGTGCAGCAACTCGTGAAGGTGGATCTCAGAGTGATGGTGCAGGTCGTGCCGCCCCAGGACGTGATTTCGCGCGACAACGTCTCGGTCAAGGTCAATGCCGTTCTCTACTTTCGCATCGTCGATCCTGAGCGCGCGATCATCAAGGTCGGCGATTACATGGCCGCGACCAGCCAACTCGCACAAACCACGCTGCGCTCGGTCCTCGGCAAGCACGAACTCGACGAGATGCTGGCAGAACGCGACAGGTTAAACGCCGACATCCAGGAGATCCTCGACAAGCAGACCGACATATGGGGCATCAAGGTGACTGGAATCGAGATCAAGGATGTCGATATCAACGAAACCATGGTGCGCGCAATCGCCAAGCAGGCCGAAGCGGAACGGCTGCGGCGCGCCAAAGTGATCAATGCGATGGGCGAGCAGCAAGCCGCCGAAAAGCTCGTCGAGGCCGGCCGGATCCTCGCCCAGGAGCCGCAGGCGATGCAGCTACGCTATTTCGCAGCACTGCACGACATCGCGGGCGAACGGTCCTCGACCGTGGTCTTTCCGCTCCCGATGAATCTGTTTGACCACCTTACTCGGCGGGAGTCAGCGTGATCTGGCCGTTTTCCTGATGGGGTACCGATCGTGTGAGGCAAGCGCGAGGATGATTGTTTCCCAAGATCATCGCGCTTTAGGCTCGACGGCAGGCTCCAGGCTGCGCAGCCAGGCAAGCCGGGCGATGGCACGCTCGGCCAGCATCTGCAGAAGCTCAAGACGCGCCGGATCGTCCGAGCGTTCGGCACCGTCGAGATAGGCGTCGGACAGAGCCTCGGCGATGGCCTGGGCATCAGTTGCCTGCAGCAGCGCCGGAGGAAAGGATCCGAATCCGGCGGCGCGGGCCGACATCAGTTCGGCCTCTTCGCGAAGCTCGCGAGCGCGGCTCTGCGAACGTGCTAGGAGTCGCGCCTCGAGGTCCGCAAGCCGCACAGCCAGACGAGTTTCCAATGCGCCGGCATCCACGCGAGCTGCCGCGTCAGTGGCCCCCTCGCCCGCGCGCTCCTTGTGCTCAAGGTGATAGGCGCTGCGGCGTTCCTTGCGCAGGGTCGCCACATGCGCAAGCTCCTCCCGTGCCATGGCTTCGGCGGCCTTCCTGATCTCGGGATCGGCGGTGAAGGCCGCGACATAAGACCAGAAGGCAAATGCGCGCTCTTCATTGCGCACCGCCATCGCCAGGGCTCGATAAGGTGTCGTCAGCCGCGACGCCTTGATCTCCGCCATGGTCTCGGCATCGAAAGTCTCCGGCGCATCCCAGCGTACGAGTGCCGGATCAGGCGCCTTGCCACGGCGCGACAGCGACCAGCGTGTCACACTATCGACATGCTCCCGCTCGGCGGCCGCAAGCTGCGCGAAGACTGCTGCAAGATCATCTCTGTCCTGCGCCCGCATCTCTTCGGCAAGCTCCGAATAGCGATCCGCGGCCTCCTGCTCCATCGCATTGGCAAGCGCGAACAGCTCATCCAGCGACTGCAAGGTTCCCGCCGGCTCGTCTTTCAAAAGCAATGCTCGCGTCAGCAGCATGAGCCACCTGCATAGCTGTGTTTGATCCAGAACAAACTCGCTTGTCTCGGTTACGACTAGACAGCCGGTCTGAACAGGAGTCAAACTTTCGGTGGTTGGATCGGGGATCCCTTTAGGGTTGTCAGCGCCGACGCCCCCTTGTTCCAGTTCAGCGTGTCATGGCCCCCGACGAGCGGCCGCACTCGCGCTGGCCGTGATTGTCGCCGTCGGCATCATCTTCTGGACACGCGCGGCCCTCGCCGCGAGCGATCTCGCCACCTATCTGCCAAAAATCCACCCCGGCGACTTCTTCACAGGTGCGGATCGATTTGGTCCGCCGCAAGGAGACCCGCCGATCGTCCCCATCTCTCGCGGCGACCAACTGCAGGGCTTTGTCTATCTCAACTCGGATTTCGCCAATTCGATCGGCTATTCCGGCAAGCCGATTCACATCCTGGTCGGCATCGATACTGATGGCATCGTCAGAGGCCTGAGGCTCGTCGACCACAAGGAGCCGATCGTCCTGATCGGAATTCCTGAGCCGCGCATCGTCGCCGCCGTGAACGGCCTGATCGGCAAGGATATGAGGCCGATCGCGCAAGGCTCGGAACGGCCGCCGCAGGTCGACATCGTCAGCGGCGCGACCGTGACCGTGCTGGTCATGGGCGACAGCATCGTACGCTCCGCGGTACGGCTGATCCGAACCGGACGAATTGGCGGCGGAAGCGCCGCCGCGGCGGCGGCATTGCCGCCCGTCACCAAGACGCTTGACCTCGGAAAGAGCGAGATTCGCGACTGGGCCAGCCTTGTCGGCGACGGCTCGGTGCGGCGGCTGCACCTGACGATCGGCGAGGTCAATGAAGCGTTCGCCAAATCAGGAAATGCGGCCGCCGCACAGAACCCAGAAGCAGGCGACGCTGGCGATACCTTCATCGATCTCTATGTCGCGCTTGCCAGCGCCCCGACGATCGGTCGCAGCCTGCTTGGCGACGATGGTTATGAGAGGCTGAAGGAGCGCCTGCAACCGGGACAGCAGGCGATCATGATCGCCGGCGAAGGCCTCTATTCTTTCAAGGGTTCGGCTTATGTGCGCGGCGGCATTTTCGACCGCGTCGAGATCCTTCAGGAAGGCTCCAGCACCCGCTTCCGCGACCGGAATCATATGCGCCTGGGCGCGCTTGCCGCCGACGGTGCACCGGATCTCCACGAAATCGGATTGTTCGTCACGCCGCCCGAATTCACGCTCGACCCGGTCCAGCCCTGGGAACTGCAACTGCTCGTGCAGAGGAACGTCGGCAGCCGCGACAAAGCGTTTCTCACCTTCGATCTCGACTACAATCTGCCCGATCGCTACCTGCGATCCGAGCAGCGCGCGGTGACGGTGCCGTCTAGCACGCCCGCGGCGCAGACCTCTGCTCCCAGCGCACAGGTGTCCCTGCCGGCGGATGACGGCGAAGAGCCGCTATGGATGCGAATTTGGCGCTCGCAGCCGGCCTCGATCGCGATCACGGCGATAGCGTTGATTGCACTGACCGCCATCTTCTTCTTTCAGAACATCCTGGTACGACGACCGACGCTCTACACGTGGGTTCGCCGGGGTTATCTCGCCTTTGTGCTGATCTGGCTTGGCTGGTACGCCAACGCGCAGCTCTCCGTGGTCAACGTGGTGACCTTCACCAGCGCGCTGGTGACGGGCTTTCACTGGGAGTTCTTTCTCGCCGCACCGCTGATCTTTATTCTCTGGTCGGCAACCGCTGCCGCGCTTCTGTTCTGGGGACGCGGTCCGTTCTGCGGATGGCTGTGCCCGTTCGGCGCGCTGCAGGAGCTGACCAACACGGTCGCGAAATGGCTCAAGGTACCGCAGATCACGGTGCCCTGGGGCCTTCACGAACGTCTCTGGCCGATCAAGTACATCATCTTCCTCGCCGTGTTCGGTCTGTCGCTCTACTCCGTTGCGCTTGCAGAGACCTTCGCGGAAGTCGAACCGTTCAAGACGGCGATCATCCTGAAATTCGCGCGCGGCTGGCCGTTTGTCGCCTATGCGGGCGCCCTGCTCTTCATCGGCCTGTTCATCGAACGCTTCTTCTGCCGCTACCTCTGCCCGCTCGGCGCTGCACTTGCGATCCCCGGACGCATCCGGACCTTCGAGTGGCTGCGCCGCTGGAAAGAGTGCGGCTCGCCCTGCCAGCGCTGCGCCAAGGATTGTCCGGTGCAATCGATCCATCCCGAAGGGCACATCAACGTCAACGAGTGCATCTACTGCATGCACTGCCAGGAGCTCTACTACGACGACCAGCGCTGCCCGCACATGATCCAAGTGCGGCTCAAGCGCGAGAAGTTCCAGGCCATGTCATCGCCCTCGATGCGCGCGGGCGGAAGCGGACCGAAGACGTCATCACGCATGCCGGAAAGCCGGTGCTCGCCGCCGCGCACTCACAAGCTCCAACCAGCCGTTCACACAAAGGAGACGAACATGGCTAGTGAGAAACATGACGATGACAAGTCGACGGCGATCAGCCGTCGTCAGATGGTGGGAACAGCAGCGATCGGCGCTGCCGGCATCGCCGGTGGACTGAGCATCGGCAGGGGTCTTGCACCCGAGCCGGCTGCGGCACAGACCAAGGCAGCACCGGCGCGCGCCGGTGGCCTGAAGTCGGAGATCGCGCCAGGCGAGCTCGACGAATATTACACGTTCTTTTCCAGCGGTCAGACCGGCGAAGTCCGCATCGTCGGCATGCCCTCGATGCGCGAATTGATGCGCATTCCCGTGTTCAACCGCTGCAGCGCGACTGGTTGGGGCCAGACCAACGAAAGCCGCAAGATCATGACCGAGGGTCTGATGCCGGAGACCCGCGAGCGGCTGAAAGACCGTCTCGGCATCTGGATGAACGGCGATTGCCATCATCCGCATAAGTCGTTCACGGACGGGACTTATGACGGCCGCTACGTCTTCATCAACGACAAGGCAAATACCCGCCTGGCTCGCATTCGCACCGACATCATGAAGTGCGACAAGATCATCGAGATTCCCAACCAGTACACGATCCACGGCATGCGCCTGCAGAGATATCCGCGCGCCGGATATGTGTTCTGTAACGGCGAGTACGAGGTGCCGCTGCCAAACGACGGCAAGGTGCTGGACGACAAAAGCAAATACTGGTCGATCTTCACCGCCGTTGACGGCGACACGATGAAGATCGCGTGGCAGGTGATGGTTGACGGCAACCTCGACAACACCGACGCCGACTACCAGGGCAAATATGCGTTCGCGACCTGCTACAACTCCGAGAAGGGCGTGACGCTGGCCGAAATGACCGCAAGCGAGCAGGACTGGGTCACCGTCTTCAACATCAAGCGGATCGAGGAGGCCGTCAAGAAGGGCGACTACAAGGAGATGAATGGCGTGCCCGTGATCGATGGGCGGCATGGTTCGCCTTACACGCGCTACGTTCCCGTCTCCAACAGCCCGCACGGATTGAACGCCGCGCCCGACGGGATTCACGTCGTCGCCAACGGCAAACTGGCCCCGACGGTAAGCGTCTTGGACGTCCGCCTGCTCGATCAGCTGTTCGACGACAAGATCAAGCCGCGCGATGTCGTGGTCGCCGAGCCCGAACTCGGACTCGGACCGCTGCATACGGCCTTCGATGGCAGAGGCAACGCTTATACGACTCTGTTTCTCGACAGCCAGGTGGCTAAGTGGAACATCGATCAAGCCAAACGAGCGTTCAAGGGCGAGAAGGTCAACCCGATCATCCAGAAACTCGACGTGCAGTACCAGCCGGGTCACAACCATTCCTCGATGGGCGAGACCAAAGAGGCCGACGGAAAATGGCTGCTGTCGCTGAACAAGTTCTCCAAGGACCGCTTCCTCAACGTCGGTCCGCTCAAGCCGGAGAACGATCAGCTTATCGACATTTCGGGGGACCGCATGCGCCTCGTCCATGACGGCCCGAGTTTCGCCGAGCCGCATGACGCGGTGATCATTCATCGCTCGAAGCTCGACGGCCGCGTTCTCAGCATCTGGAAACGCGACGACCCGTTCTTCGAGGACGCGCGCAAGCAGGCGGTCGCCGACGGCGTCAAGCTCGAAAGCGACGCCAAAGTCGTCCGCGACGGCAACAAGGTGCGGGTCTACATGTACTCTGCTGCGCCCGCTTTCGCGCTCGACAAATTCGACGTCCAGCAAGGCGATGAGGTGACCGTCTACATCACCAATATCGATGACGTCGAGGACCTGACCCACGGCTTCTGCATCGTCAACTATGGCGTCAACATGGAGATCGACCCGCAGCAGACGTCGTCGGTGACGTTCGTCGCCGACAAGCCCGGCGTGTACTGGTACTTCTGCACCTGGTTCTGTCACGCCATGC
This sequence comes from Bradyrhizobium sp. Ses1, assembly GCF_059512365.1. Classification (NCBI taxonomy): domain Bacteria; kingdom Pseudomonadati; phylum Pseudomonadota; class Alphaproteobacteria; order Hyphomicrobiales; family Nitrobacteraceae; genus Bradyrhizobium; species Bradyrhizobium sp. Ses1. The sequence goes on along the minus strand of NZ_JCAMOQ010000007.1, from coordinate 183,359 downwards.
ACATGGAAATGCGCGGGCGCATGTTCGTGCACCCGCGAAACGCATGATGGAGCGGACAGCACACCATATGGCGTGCTTCGGGCTGGCGGCGCTTGCCGCCGCCAGCCTTATCGTGCAGGCATCAGCAGCGCAGCTTGCGATTGCGCCAGACGTCAGCGACGTGCAGGCGGTGCTCGACCAGGCGGTGGACGGTGATGAAGTGCGCCTCTCCGCCGGCACCTATCGCGGACCGCTGCGGATCGCCCGCCGTATTACATTTGCCGGCGAAACCGGAGCTGTCATCGCGGGATCTCGCCAGGGCAGCGTCGTGACGGTCACCGCCCCCGGCGCCGTGGTGCGCGGCCTTGAAGTGCGCGGCTCCGGGCGTTCGCTCGAGACGATGGACTCCGGCATTTTTGTCGAGCAATCCGCGCGCGACGCCGTCATCGAGGACAATCTTCTCGAGGACAATCTGTTCGGCGTCTATGTCCACGGAGCTCCCGATGCCGTGGTTCGCCACAACCGCATTGCCGGCTTGCGCCAGATCCGCATCAGCGAGGCCGGCAACGGCGTGTCGGTGTGGAATGCCCCCGGGGCCAAGGTGATCGACAACGAAGTCCGCTATGGGCGCGACGGCATCTTCGTCATATCGAGCCGCAACAATGTGTTCAGCGGCAACCGCTTCAGCAACCTGCGCTTGGCGATCCACTACATGTACGCCAATGACGGCGAGGTCACCAACAACGTTTCGACCGGGAACACCATCGGCTTCGCATTCATGTTCTCGAACCGGCTCGTCGTTCGGGACAACGTTTCCGACCACGATCGCGATCGAGGCATGCTGTTCAACGCTGCGAACGGTTCGAAAATCCTCGGGAATGCCGTGATCGGCGGATTGCAGCCGGCCGAGCGCTGGGCGACTTCCGACAGCCGCGCGGAAGAAGGCATTTCGCAAGCGGACGCCGGCACCACCGCGCAGGTGAGCCAGACCAAGGCTCCACGCCTGGGCCCGGAAAAATGTGTATTCATCTACAACACCAACAACAATCGGCTTGAGAACAACTGGTTCGAAGGCTGCGAAATCGGCGTGCATTTCACCGCAGGTTCCGAAGGCACCGCCATCACCGGCAATGCGTTCGTCAACAACGTCAACCAGGTCAAATATGTCGGCACGCGCTATCTCGACTGGTCGAAAGGCGGGCGCGGTAATTACTGGAGCGACAATCCGGCCTTCGATCTCAACGGCGACGGCATTGCCGATACGGCGTATCGGCCCAACGACCTGATCGACCGGGTGTTGTGGACCGCGCCTGCGGCCAAAGTTCTGATCAACAGTCCCGCCGTCCAGGTGATCCGGTGGGCGCAGCGACAATTTCCCGCGCTGCTGCCGGGTGGCGTCGTCGACAATCACCCGCTGATGTCGCCGCCAGCGCGCCGCAAGCTTGCGGAAGGAATTCGGCCATGAGCACGGTACGAATAACGGACGTCAGCAAACGGTATGGGCGCATCAATGCGGTGTCGGGCGCCTCGTTCGAGCTTGGCCAAGGCGAAATGGTCGCCTTGATCGGCCACAACGGTGCCGGCAAGACCACGCTGATGAAACTGATGCTGGGTTTGATTCACCCGACGCACGGCACGATCCGGGTTCTGGGCGAGGATCCCGCCGCTGGTCAGTTTTCGGCACGGCGCCGGCTTGGCTACCTGCCGGAAAACGTTTCCTTCGATGCAACGTTGACTGGCCGCGAGACGCAGCGGTTCTATGCTCGGCTGAAGCAGGAGCCGATCGCAAAGGCGGAGCACCTGCTTGATGTCGTCGGGCTCGGCGCAGCCGCGGACCGGCGGGTCGGCACATATTCGAAAGGCATGCGCCAGCGCCTCGGGCTGGCGCAAGCGCTGATCGGACGGCCGCAATTGCTGCTGCTCGACGAACCGACCACCGGTCTCGATCCGGAACTGCGCCAGACCTTCTATGACGCGATCCAGCGGCTTGCAGCCGAAGGCACCACGGTTCTGCTCTGCTCGCATGCGCTGACGGAGCTGGAGGAACGGGCGGGACGCGTGATCATCATGAACCGCGGGGTCAAGGTCGCCGATGGCTCGCTCGATGAGCTGAGGCGGCTGGCGCAACTGCCGACCCGGATCCGGCTGAAAATATCCGGCCTTGCTTCCGGCGAGATACCGGCCTGGCTACCCGCATCCGCTCCGCACCGGCGGCTCAACGGCCACGTTGTCGAGATCGATGCGGCACCGGAGCAAAAGATCGAACTATTGCGCCGCGTTACTGCAACCGACACCTCGGTCGAGGATCTCGACGTGACGTCGCCGAACCTCGACGAACTCTACGCGCATTTCCTGCGATCGGCGGAGGGGCAGCGATGAATGCCGTTCTCACCATTATGGCCAAGGAAATCCGCCAGGCCGTTCGCAACCGCTGGGTGCTTGCTGCAACGCTGCTGCTGGCCGCCCTGGCGCTGTCGTTGACCTTCCTTGGCAGCGCGCCAAGCGGCAGCAATGTGGGCGCACGTCCGCTCGACGTGATCATCGTCAGCCTTTCTAGTCTTACGATCTTCCTGGTGCCACTGATTGCGCTTCTGATCTCGCACGATGCCATCGTCGGGGACATGGAACGTGGCACCATGCTCCTACTCCTGAGCTACCCAGTCGCTCGCTGGCAGGTGCTGATCGGGAAATTCTGCGGACATCTCGCCGTGCTCGCCTTCGCGACCAGTCTCGGCTATGGGGCCGCGGTCGCTGCCTTGTTGGCGACAGGCAGTGACATGGATCGCGAGGGGCTGGCAGCGTTCATCGCAATGATCGGCTCCTCCGTGCTGCTGGGAGCGGTCTTCATCGCAATCGGTTATTGGGTCAGCGCGCAGGTGCGCGACCGCGGCACCGCCGCTGGTGTCTGTATCGGCCTGTGGCTGTTGCTCGTGCTGGTCTACGACATGGCGTTGCTCGGCGTCCTCGTCCTGGACAGGGGCCAGAACATGTCGGGCCCCGTTCTCAACACCTTGCTCCTCCTCAATCCGACCGACATCTACAGACTCCTCAATTTGACCGGCTTTGCCAATGTCAGCGCGTTCTCGGGCATGGCGGGGCTTGCCGGCAGCGCGACGTTGCCCGTCCACGTCCTTGTGGCGGCGCTCGCGCTGTGGACGCTCATTCCACTGACGGCCGCAAGCCTGTCGTTCTCCCGGAGGGAGCTGTGAAGCGTATTGCTATTGTCGATGCGCTGCTCGCGCTGTTACTGCTCACAGGCTGCAACGAAAAACAGCAGTCCGCGCTACCGCTGCCGCACGCGATGACGCCAGAGGCGATCGGCCGTTATTGCGGCATGAACGTGCTCGAGCATCCGGGGCCAAAGGGGCAGATCCTGGTAGCCAGCCTGATCGAGCCGGTCTGGTTCTCCTCGGCGCGCGATGCCATCGCCTTCACGATGCTGCCGGACGAACCCAAGGACATCCAGGCCATCTATGTCTCCGACATGGCGAAGGCGGCGAGCTGGGACAAGCCCGGCGCGGATAATTGGGTCGAGGCGCGAAAGGCGCTGTTCGTGATCGGCAGCCGCGTCAAGAGCGGGATGGGCGGCCTCGAAGCCGTGCCGTTCTCGGAGCGGGGCGCCGCCGAAAAGTTTGTCGCCGAAAATGGCGGGCACATCGTTGGCTTCAGCGAGGTGCCGCGGGATTATGTGCTGGGATCGAACGAGTCCAGCGCATCGACGGATGACAAGACGGCCGCGCCGGGCTCGACAAACTGAGGAGGAGTTCATGGCCGAGATTTTATCGCGCCGCCGCTTCATCCGTATCAGCGCCGCGGCGGCAGGCCTTTCTCTCGCCCCTTTCGGACGCGGGGCAAAGGCGGACACCAACCTCGTCACCTGGCGCGGCACGATGCTCGGCACCACCGCCACCTTGAAGATCCATCACGAGCACCCGCATGAAGCGGAACGCCTGATCGCTGTAGCCTCTTCGGAAGCGCGACGGCTCGAGCGACTGTTCAGCCTCTACCGGGAAGACTCCGCCCTGGTCGAGCTGAACCGGACGGGCGTGCTGGTCGATCCTCCTGCCGAACTCGTGGATCTCCTGGAAATCTCCCTGCGTTATGCGGAGCTGACCAACGGGGCGTTCGATCCGACCGTGCAGCCGTTGTGGCGCCTCTATGCCGATCACTTCTCGCGCGCCCACGCCGATCCCAACGGCCCTGCCCCGGCCGATGTGCAGCTCGCCCTCGCAAATGTGGGCTACCGCTGGCTTCACGTCAGCCGCGACCGCATTGCGATGCCGCGCGGGGCCGCGATCACTTTGAACGGCATCGCGCAAGGCTATGTCACAGACAGGATCGTCGACCTCCTGCGCGCGCAAGGTATCGCGCGCAGTCTCGTCGACATGGGCGAGAGCCGCGCCATCGGACCGCGTCCGGATGGACAGCCTTGGGAAATCGGGATTGCCGACCCCGATTCGGTAGGGGTCACAGCGACGGTCATTCCGATCGTCGACCGCGCGGTATCGACATCGGGCAGCTATGGCTTCTGTTTCGACGCCGATGGTCGCTTCAACCACCTGTTCGACCCGTCGAGCGGCGGCTGCGCCGGACGCTACCGCAGTGTGACCACCATCGCCGCCGATGCGACTGCCGCCGATGCGATGTCCACCGCCTTCAGCTTCATGACGGAGCCGCGCATCCGATCACTGCTTATGCCCGCGAGGATCGAACGGGTACATCTCATCGATGCGCGCGGATATGCGTCTGATCTGGTCGCGTAAGACAACGCACCAGAAGACGGCCAGCCCTTTCACCTCGGTCGCGCCGCCGATCTGGAACTATGATAAGCTCGGCATCCGTCACAAGCCCTCGCTCTTGCATGGTGGTTGCGGCTGATGCGTCGCGTTTATCTTGTTCTTGGCTTTATTTTCGTCGCCACCGGTTTTGTCGGAGCACTCCTGCCGGTGCTCCCGACAACGCCGTTCCTCATCCTTGCCACGACCTGCTTCGCACGATCCTCACCGCGGCTCGAGAATTGGCTTCTCTCCCATCCCCGCTTCGGGCCAGCCCTGCGTGCGTGGCATGAGCACGGCGCGATCCCCCTGAGGGCGAAGCTGCTGGCGCTTGCCGGCATGAGATGGCAAGCGTCGGAGTGCTGATGCTTACCAGTCTGGTCTACGTTTTCACCAGACCATCGGCTTGACTTGAACAGGCTGGTCGCGGCGCTCCCCCAAGCATCACGCCCCAGGACCAACGCAGAGCTATTTCCCTACCAGCGGACATTGGCTTTCGGGGAGCGGACGGAACGATTCTTCGCCGGACATCTCAGCCGACACCTTATAGAAATCGCCGCGATATTTGGATTCGGCGGGGGACTTCACCTTCATCAGGTAGGTCTTGTGCATCACACGACCATCGACCCGGACTTCAACGTTCTTGTTGTAGAAGTCGTTCACCGGCATTTCCCGCATCTTCGCGGCAACAGCCCTGCCCTCATCGGTACCGGCCGCCTGCACGGCCTTCAAATAGTGCATCACGGAGGCATAAGTGCCGGCCGTGATCAGATTTGGGATGAACCCGCCGGAGCGTTCCATGAAGCGCTTGGCCCAGGCGCGGGTCTCATCGTTAGCATCCCAATAGAATGACGTGGTCAGCGTCAAACCTTGGGCGACGTTAAGTCCAAGCCCCTCGATATCGTTGATATAGATCACCAGACTCGCCAGGTTTTGCCCGGACTGGACGATACCGAATTCGCGAGCCTGTTTGATGGCGGTCAGCAGATCGGCGCCTGACATCGCCAGTCCGATTTCCTTGGCTTTGGACGCCTGCGCCTGCAAGAGGAATGAGGAGAAGTCCGGCGAGCCAAAGGGAAAACGCACGCTGCCGACCACCTTGCCGCCGTTCGCCTCGACGAAGCGGCTCGCATCATTCTGAAGAGAGTGACCGAAAGCATAGTCGCTGGTCAGGAAGAACCAGGAAGTGCCGCCCTGTTTGGTCACTTGGCTGGCGGTGCCCTTGGCGAACGCGTATGTGTCGTAGCTCCACTGCGTTGTGGTCGCCGAACAGGCCTTTCCGGTGAGCTCCGTGGTCGCCGCGCCCGAGATCAGCAGGATCTTGTTGCGCGGACGCGCAATCTCCTGCGTCGCCAGCGCGACCGCAGAACCGGCAACGTCCGTGATCGCATCGACGCCTTCAGCGTCAAACCACTTGCGACTTAACGTAGAGGCGATATCAGCCTTGTTCTGATGATCCGCGGTGACGACGACGATCGGCTTGCCGAGAACCTTCCCTCCGAAGTCATCAACGGCCATCTGCGTGGCCTCGACCGAATGCTTGCCGACGAGATAGGCGAATCCGCCCGAGTGGTCCGTCAACACGCCAATTTTGACCACGTCGTCGGAGACCTGCGCGTACGCGCTAGCGGACGACGCCAGCACAGCCGCGACGACCATTCCCAGGCTTGATGTCTTCACAATCGTTCTCCCCTCTCCAATTTCGTTGTTTTCAGCGGCTCACACGGCCAGCGCGATCCCGTCGTGTCCGGGATCGGCTCCGCCGTCGAGCTTGTCGCCATCGATGCGGATGCCGTGGACGGCCGCGAATCCGAACGTGTACGGACTGCGGATCACCTCATATCCCTCGGCCTCGAGCTGTCGGGTGGTGCGATGGATGATCCGATTTGAGACATCGATCGCGTTGCTGGTTGCCGAGAACCGCGGCGCGCTCACCGCTTCGGTCATGGTCATACCGAAATCGAGGACGTTGAGGATCGCCTGCAGCACACCCATTGCAATCTGGGTGGCGCCCGGAGCGCCAATCACCAGGTAAGGCTTGCCATCACGAAGAATGATCGAAGGGCATACCGAAGTGAAGCGCGCCTTGCCGGGCGCAATGCTACCCGCCCGGCCCGGCCGCGGATCGAACACAGCCATGCATCCGTTATAAAAGAAGCCGAGGCCATCGGTGATAACGCCGGAAGGCATTCCCAGCGAATGAGTCATGGTCACGCAATTGCCGTCGCGGTCGATGACCGAAACCTGGGTCGTGTCCTTCGACGGAAATCCGGAATTGAGACGCGGCACATCTGCTTTGATCCGCGCCGCGATGTCCTTTGCCATGGCGGCAGCGTAGTCCTTCGACACCAAGCGTGAAATGGGAACGTCGACGAAGCCGGGATCGCCGATGAAGTTATCCTTGTCGATGGTCGCACGCTTCATGGCTTCGCATACGACGCGGAGATACTCGGCGCTGTTATGTCCGATATCCGCCAGATCGAAACGCTCGAGCATATTGAGCATCTCGACGAGCATGAGGCCGCCGCCGGGCGGATTATTAGTGGTGACTTCGTAGCCGCGATATGTACTTCGCAGCGGATCGAGCCATTTTGGTTGATACGATGCGAGATCCTCAGCGGTGATCAGGCCGCCATGCTCCCGCATATCGCGTGCGATGCGCTGCGCCAGTTCACCCTTATAGAAAACGTCAGAGCCACCCTCGGCAATCAGGCGGAGCGTCTTGGCATAGTCCGGATTGCGCACGAGATCGCCCACGCGCTTCGGCGTGCCGTCGTCGCGACAATAGAGGCTTCGGCCGGACGGCGAGAACGCCAATCGTTCCACACCGGACGCACGCCCCATCGTGCCGGGATCGGACCAGAAAAACTCGACATGCGGCCGCACCATCCAGCCGCGCTCAGCCCACTCGATCGCTGGAGCCACAATGTCGCGCCACGGCAGCACACCGAATCTGGCGTGTGCCTCAAAATATGCTTTCAGCGACGCCGGGACGCAGGCCGATTGATAGCCGACGTCATTCACCTTGCCCTTGAGAATGAAGCCATAGCCGTCCCGCGCCTCGCCTTCGATCAGGTGTGCCCACATATCGGGTCGCGCAGCGGCCGGCGACGGGGCATGGAAGTCGAGATATTTGTGAAAATTCTGCGTCGGGAAGTAGATGCCGGCGCTCCCGAACCCGGCGATGCCGGTCATCAGCGGGTCCACCACGCCCTGCACGAGCGCGCACGCGATCGCTGCATCGATAGCGTTGCCGCCGGCCTGCAGCATCGTCGCCCCTGCCTCCGCCGCTTCGGCTTGTGCCGCGACGATCATCGCCTTCGCTTGGGGCATGTTTCCTCCGTTTCGTTGCACGGGTTCTTGGGCGCTGCGGCAGCAGGGAACTCCAGGCCGCGTCCCGCACTCGCGTCATTGCCTACCGATTTGGCAAATAGTATTCATGCCTGTCCAATACTAAATGGGCGCCAATTGATAACCGGACTGATATCAGTTCCCAGATGATTCATCCCTCGCTTCACGCCAAGACCCAATACTTCCTCGCCGTCGCGGAGACACTAAGCTTCCGAAAAGCGGCTCAGATGTTGGGAATTGCTCAGCCGGCTCTCAGCCGCAGCATCCGGCACCTCGAGAGGCAGTTCGGCTTTCCTCTGTTTGAGCGCTCGACGCGTCATGTGGCGCTGACCCCTGCCGGCGAAACCCTCTATCGCGAAGCCGCCGAAGCGATGCGACGGTTAACACGTGCCTTTGCCCGCGCCGGCGCTGTGGCGCAGGGTCTCAGCGGCACGGTGATGGTCGGCTACTCTACGTTCGCCGCAACGGGCCCGATGTCGGATGTCATCATAGAGTTCCGCAAGAAGTACCCGGAAGCTCAAGTCGGCCTACGATTGCTTGCATCATCGGAGCAATCCGAAGCGCTGAACGAAGGCACTATCGACCTCGGCTTCATGATGGCCAATGTGTCGTCGGGTCCGCAGAAGAGCATCCCCATCTCGCGCGAGCGGCTCATCGCGCTTGTCCCCGCCAGTCACGCCTGGGCCAAGCAACGATCGATAACGCTGCGACGCATGGCGACCGCGCCGATCGTGATCGGTACCGCCAGTCGATGGCGCGGCTTCAGGATGCTTGTCGACGATATGACTGCAGCGAAAGGTCTGACATTGAACGTTATTGAGGAGGCCGACGACTTGCCGGTGCTGCTTCAGCTCGTGCGATCGGGCTTCGGCTGCACGATTCTCGATGCCTCGTTCATTCCGACGCTGCCACCGGGAATCAAGCCGCTCGAACTCAAAGATGCCAAAGCAACCCTGGATATCGCACTGGCCTGGCGAGAGGACAACCTTTCCCCGCTAACCGCGCGGTTTATCGAGGTCGCGAGAGAACTGATCAGAAACCCGACGGGCTGATCCGAGGAGGCCCGTCGGCCATCGCCCAAAAGCGGGCCGACGAGCCTCCTGCAGGTCACTTCGTCTCAACTTCGTTGAAAGCGTCGCGAGCATTGCGGAATGCGTCTATGCCGGCGGGCACGCCGCAATAGACGGCGACCTGTAGCAATATTTCCTTGATCTCGTCCTTGGTAAGTCCATTCTTCAGGGCGCCCTTGACGTGAAGCTTCAGTTCATGTGGCCGATTAAGCGCGCCGAGCATGGCCAGGTTGACGATCGAGCGAGTACGCCGATCGAGCCCGGGCCTTGTCCACAGCGCACCCCAGCAGAACTCGGTCGACCATTCCGCCATCGTCCGGGTGAATTCGTCGGCGCCTGCGATCGATTTGTTGACGTAGTCCTCGCCGAGCACTTCCTTGCGAACTTTGAGGCCTTTTTCGAACAACTCGCTTTTGCTCATAATCGTCCTTTCAGGTTTGGAGAGCGTTGCATCAAGTTGGAAACATCATCGAGCGCATCGATTTGCCGGACCGCCTCGATAACATCGTCCGGGTCCCAATCGCTTCCACCGGCCCGCACGCACGCGCGCAACTTCGCTTCGATATCGTGATCGGTGAGCGGATCGGCCAGACTGCCCCGTGGCGACGTGACGGTCTCAGTGAAGACTTCGCCCGTCACGAGGCGCACACTCACCCGCGCCGCGCCATCAGGCATCGTGTCGTCACGATCAGCCCTCACCTTCTGTCGCAACTGCACGACGTCAGGTCGGAACACCGTCTTGTGCGCAAATTCGCCAATGCCGGCCGCACCGATCAGTAAACCGCATGCCGCGCAATGATGGATACTCACGCGCGCGTCACGCTCGTTATGTACCGGCCGATTACCTCGCGCCAGCAACAACGCCGAGCCTTGCACCGTCACAGAATCGATTTGATCGGTCCGCCCACCGATCCGATCGCGAAGGCGGAAGCAAGCGTCGATGACGGCATGGAACACGATGCCGGCTGGATAGGGCTTGTAGGTATTTCTTGCGATCTCCCAGGTATTGCCGAGGCCACCAAGCAGACGGTCGAGATCGGGTTCGTCGCCCATGGTGCGCGCCCATCCGAGAGGCCCTTCGATGGCGCGGGGCGCGGCCGCATACCCCTGCTGAGCGAGCAGTGCGGCAAAAAGCCCGTTACGCGCGGCATTGCCGACGCTCACATTCTTGGCGGCGGTCGGCAGGTTCTCGACATTGCCTGCCGACTGGCTTGCGGCAATCCCGATCGCGTCGGCAATGCCGTCGGCCTGTAGTCTCAGCAGCTTTGCACAGGCGGCTGCCGCGCCAAATATCCCGCAGGTCGAGGTGATATGCCAGCCGCGCGCATAGTGGCGCGGCGAGACCGCATTGCCGATGCGGCACTCGACCTCGACGCCGAGGATGAAGGCCGTCAACACATCGTGTCCCGATAGTTTGCGCGCCTGCCCGAGTGCCAGCACCGGAGCTGCAACCGGCGCGGCCGGATGAATGATCGTTTCGGGATGGGTGTCGTCGAAGTCGAGCAGGTTGGCGGAGATGGCGTTGATGAATGACGCGCACAGGGCATCGAGCCGCTCGGAGCGGCCGATGATCGCGGAGGTCTGAGAGCCGCTGAACGGCGACAATGTCTGCAGGGCGGTCGTCACCGCCGGATCGTGGGCCGAACCCAGTGCGGTCGCGAAGAAGTTGAGAATGGACCGTTTGGCGTCGTGACCTTGCCTCGCGACATCCGCCCATGATGTGGCGGCGACAAATTCGCCGAGCGTCCGGCTGACGCTTGAAACCTCGTCTTGTGTCACCTGAGCGGATTCCTCGGTTTTCAAAAACCATAAGCCGACCCGCGGCCAACTGTCGACCACAAAATGTTCTGCTTGACAGATTGACTGACAATCCGAACAGTGAGGATCGCGGGTGCAGGAACTGCTGCCTCGATGACGACAAACGACAACAACAAGAGCGCGTTCGTCCTGGAAACGCGCGGGCACGGGAGTGAACGATGGCGGGAGAGACGCTCGGCGTCATTGGCACGGGTCGCATGGGCGGCCCCATGGCGGGGCGATTGATGGACGCCGGCTATTCGCTGGTCGTCTACGATACACAGAGCGAAGCGACGGAGCCGCTGGTCAAGCGCGGTGCACAGCTGGCCAAGTCGCCTGCCGATGTCGCCTCTCGCGCGGATATCGTGCTGGCCAGCCTGCCCACTCCAGACATTGTGAAGGCGGTCGCGCTCGGTCCGGATGGGATCAGCAGCGGGAGCCGCGCGCGAATCGTGATCGATCTGTCCACCACCGGCCCGGGCGCAGCCAAGCTCGTGGCAGAGGGCCTGCAAGCAAAAGGCATGACACTGGTCGATGCGCCCGTGAGTGGCGGCATCAAAGGTGCTGTCAACGGCACGCTGGCGGTCATGGTGTCGTGTCCGCAGACGACCTATGAGACTGTCAAGCCAATCCTGAAGAACTTCGGCAAGCTGTTCTACACCGGCGACAAGCCCGGCGTGGCGCAGACAGCCAAGCTCGCCAACAATCTGATGGCAGCGGCGGCTCTGGTCATCACATCCGAAGCCGTGGCGATGGGCGTGAAGGGCGGCGTCAACGCCAAGGTCCTGATCGATATCATCAATGCCAGCAGCGGCCGCAACAGCGCATCCGAAGACAAGTTCCCGCGTTCGGTGTTGCCCGGCACTTTCGATTTCGGCTTCACCACCGGCCTCTCCTACAAGGATGTCCGGCTGTGCGTCGATGAGGCCGAAGCCATGGGCGTGCCCATGGTGTGCGGCGCCGTGGTGCGGCAAATGCTCGCGATCACCAATGCCAAATATGGCGCCGCATCCGATTTCACCTCGATCGCCAAGGTGGTCGAGGAGTGGGCCGGAGTGCAGATGCGCGGCTGATCACAACGTTTCAGGGAGCAGCGATTGCGATGACGATCGGCCCGACCGGATCCGGCAAGGCATCGCTCGCGCGGCAGATAGCGCGATCCGCGCTTGCCGTCGATCTCGCGGATTTCGAGCCCGACGTGATCGCGAAAGCAAAGGCCTGCCTGCTCGATTTCCTGTCCTGCGCCTTCGAGGCAGGCACTCACCCCTGGAGCCGTCAAGCTGTCACGATCGCGCACGCCGCTAGCGACGGCGCAACCATCATCGGTAGCTCGCGGCTTGCCTCACCGGCTGACGCCGCTTTCGCCAACGCCGTGATGGGGCATGGGCTGGTGCGAGAAGACATGCATGCCGCCAGCATATCGCATCATGGCGTCGTGATCTGGCCAACCCTGCTCGCGCTATCGGAGCAGGCTCCGCTGCGTGGCACCACCCTGCTCGCCGCCGCCATCATCGGTTACGAGACCGGTGCGCGGATTGGCCGGGCGCTCTTTACGTCCGAGCTCGCACGCTTGTACCGCCCGACGGGGTTGGTTGCACCGCTTGGTGCAGCACTGGCCGGAAGCTTCGCACTCGGGCTGTCCGAGGACGCCGCGACCAGCGCCATGGCCATCGCCGCCAACACCTCAAGCGGCTTGAACCAGTGGCCACACACTGGCGCCTCAGACATGTATTTTCATCCCGGCTTCGCTACAAGCAATGCGGTCAAGGCAATAGGCCTCGCCGCAGCCGGCGCATTCGGGTCGGAGATGATCCTCGAAGGCGAAGCCGGCCTGTTCGCGGCCTATCGGCGCGAGACAGCGCCCATCAGCATCGAACTCTTCGGCGGCGGCGAGTGCGAGATCATGGCCGTCTACAACAAGCCGGCACCGGCCTGTAACTTCGCCCAAACCGCGGCGCAGGCCGCGCTGCGAGCCTCGCACGAACTCGCCAACACGGATGACGTCGATCGCATCATCATTCGCGCTCCGGACGCCGCCGTTCGCTATCCCGGATCCGACTCGAAGGGGCCTTACCGGAACGCACTGCAGGCCAAGATGAGCATTCCGTTCAGCGTCGCAGCAACGCTTGCGCGGGGCGAGATCGAGGAAGAGAACTACGCGGAGCTGGACGATCCCGAAATCCTGCGTCTCGTTGCAGCAACCAGCCTGCGGAGTGATCCCGGCTTCACCGCCTCTTTCCCCGGCAAGCAAGGCGCGGAAGTGACTGTGTTCCTGCGTGACGGAAGAACGATCAGACACGCCCTGGCCGATGTCGTTCCGGCAACGCCTACAGATATTCGCGCACGCTTTCGAACTGCGGCAACGCGCGTCATCGGCGAAGACCGCGCGCAACGCCTCGAACAACTCGTCGATGGCTGCGAGCAGCTTGGCGATGCCAGCGTGATCGCGGCGCAATGCCGGCTGGACTCGCCGGAGCGGATTTTGCGATCGGCGTCATAGGAAACGCCAGACATTGCGGAGGTGAAATGGCGGACCGGGAGACCAGCGTTGCGGCGACGACAGCGAAGGACGGCCGGCAAAATGGCCTTATCCCTGCGCCGCGGAGATCTTGCTGATGGAAGGATTTCTGCAAGCGCTCGCCGCAGGCCTGCTGATCGGTGCCGTCTACGGCCTGATGTGCGTCGGACTTGGCCTGATCTTCGGCGTCATGCGGGTCATCAATTTCGCCCATGGCGATTTCATGATGCTCGGCATGTATGTCGCCTTCTACCTGTTCACCGCCGCCGGCGTCCAGGCCGTCTTCGGCAATGCTGTTGGACCGTTCATCGCGATCCTGCTGGCCGGTCCGGTGCTCGCGCTGTTCGGCTATGTCGTCCACCTTACCCTGATTTCGCATGTGTCGGGCACGCGCACGGCCTCGCTCGAGGGTGAAGGTCACTATGCTCAGCTCATCCTGACGCTTGGCATCGCGCTGATCCTCCAGAATGGCGGCCTCATCATCTTCGGGTCGGTGCTGGCTTCGATCCGCACGCCACTGTCGAGCTCGGCGTGGGAACTCGGCCCGGTCTTCGATATGAGCATCTTCATCAACAAGGCGCGCGGCATCGACGCTGTCGTTTCGCTTTTGATCATGACGCTGCTGTCGCTCTTGATCACGCGGTCGCGGATCGGAAAATCGCTTCGTGCCGCCGCCGACAATCCGACCGCCGCGACCTATATGGGCATTGACGTCGATCGTGCGCACCGTACCGCCTTCGCGCTCGGCTCCGGCATCACGGCCATTGCCGGCGGCCTGCTCGCCACCAACTATCCGTTCCATCCCTTCGTCGGGCTCGAATACGTCATCGTCATGTATGCCGGCGTCGTTCTCGGCGGCATGGGCAGCATCATCGGCGCCTTCTGGGGCGGCATGACGATCGGGCTGGTCCAGCAGATGTCGACACTGATTTTGCCGACGCAGTTGCAGAACGCCGCGATCTTTGTCGTGTTCCTCCTCATCATCTTCTTCCGCCCGCAAGGCTTCTTCGGGCGCATGGTCGAGAGGACATGACCGTGCACCAATTTCGCTCGCTGGTCCCTGCTCTCGTCTTCACGATCGCTTATGCGGCGATCTCGCTCAGCGTCACCAACTCGTACTATCAACTGGTTCTGACGCTGGTCCCGGTATGGGCGGTGTTCGGTTTGTCCTGGAATCTGCTGAGCGGATACACCGGGCTGATCTCGTTCGGGCACGCCGCCTTTTTCGGGATCGGCGCCTATACGACAGCGCTCGGACAAATCTACTTCGACCTGTCGCCTTGGCTCCTGATTCCGGTCGCCGCAATGCTTGGTGGCATTGCCGGGCTGCTGATCGGATTTCCGACCTTTCGTCTGCAGGGCCACTACTTCGCGCTGGCGATGCTGGCCTATCCGCTCGCCATTCTCTACGTGTTCGAGTGGCTCGGCTTCCAGGAAGTCACGCTCCCGATCAAGCGCGACGCCCCCGTCGCCTATATGCAGTTCGCCGATCCCCGGCTCTACACCTTGCTGGCGCTGGCGATCATGCTTGCCACGATCCTGCTGACGCGGGTCATCGAACGTTCCCGCTTTGGCATGGCGCTGCTGGCAATCAAGCAGAACGAGGCCGCAGCCGAAGCCGCCGGCATCAATACGCTGGCCTGGAAGCTGCGCGCGATCACGCTCAGCGGCGCGATAGCTGCCGCCATTGGTGCGTTCTATGCGCAGGTGCTGCTGGTGGTCACCCCGCAATCGGTGTTCGGCATGCTGGTGTCGGCGCAGGCGCTGACGGTTGCGATGTTCGGCGGCGTCGGCACGGTCTGGGGCCCTGTCATTGGCTCTGTGATCCTGATCCCGCTGGCCGAGATCCTGCATGCCGAGGCCGGCGCACGTTTCCCTGGCATCCAGGGCGTGATCTTCGGATTTGCCATCGTCTGCGTCATCCTGGTCGCTCCGGAAGGACTGTTCTGGAAATTGCGAGATCTCCTGCGCAAGCGGCTGGCGCCAAAAGCGGCCGCGATGGTGGATGGATCGCAAGCTCCGGCGACAACCGTGACGTCGCCCCGGCCCGCCCGACAGCGAGCCGCAACCGGCGAAATTGTGCTTGAGGTCCGGAACCTCTCTCGCTCTTTCGGCGGCTTGAAAGCCGTCCAGAACGTCAGCTTCAAACTGCACAAGAACGAAATCCTCGGGATCATCGGCCCGAACGGCGCCGGCAAGACGACGCTTTTCAATCTCCTGAACGGCTTCCTGCGACCGAACCAGGGCGAAGTGCTGATCGATGGCCGCAACATGTCCGGCGAGCGCCCGCATACGATCTGCGAGGCCCGCGTCGGCCGCACTTTCCAGGTCATGCGTCCATTCCTGCGCATGTCGATCCTCGACAATGTCGTGGTCGGCGCCTATGTGCGCGCACGAACTGACGAAGAGGCGCGAAAGCTTGCCGCCGACGCGGTCGCGCGCGTCGGCCTTTCTGCGGTGGCAGACCGCGTCGCTGGCGAGCTCTCGACCAAGGAACTGCGCTTGATGGAGCTCGCGCGCGCACTCGCGGGCCAGCCGCGCATCCTATTGCTCGACGAGACGCTCGCGGGCCTCGGCCATGGCGAGGCGGATGAGGTCGTCGCCGTGATCCAGCAGCTTGCGCGCGACGGCATGACGATCGCCATCATCGAGCACACGATGCAGGCGATGGTTCGCCTGGTCGACAGCTTCCTCGTGCTCGACCATGGCGCCGTCATCACCGAGGGCGAGCCGGAGGTCGTCACGCGCGATGGCCGCGTGATCGAGGCCTATCTCGGCAAGAAATGGATGGCCCATGCTCCGCATTGAGGGATTGAGCGCGGGCTACTCTGCAAAGCCCGTCTTGAACGGTGTGTCCATCAATGTCGATGCAGGCCAGTTCGTCGCCATCGTTGGACCGAACGGCGCCGGCAAGACGACCCTGTTCAAGACCATTTCCGGCATCCTGAGGCCGAGCGGCGGCGGGATCTTCTTTAACGGTGTCGATCTCCTCGCAGTACCACCTGCGCAGCGCGCCCACCTTGGCATCGCCCACGTCCCGGAAGGCCGCCAGGTTTTTCCTTCGCTCACCGTGATGGAGAACCTGGAAATGGGTGCGATGACAGAGAGCGGCCGACGCGACTGGGCGGCGAACATCGAACGCATCTTCGCGTGGCTGCCGGTGCTCGCGGAGCGTCGCAGCCAGTTCGCAGGCACCCTGTCCGGCGGCCAGCAGCAGATGCTTGCGATCGGACGCGGGCTCGCCTCCTCGCCGAAACTGCTGATGCTGGACGAGCCTTCGATGGGGCTTGCGCCATCGACCGCGGATTTCGTCTTCGAGCGGCTGATCGAGATCCGCCGGCAGTCCGGCCTGACCATGCTGCTGGTCGAGCAGCGCGTGGCGGAGGCGCTGGAGTCCGCAGATCACGGCTATGTCCTCGAGGCCGGACGCGTCGTCCTCGAAGGCAACAACGAAACCCTGCGCGCCGACGACCGCGTGCGCAAGGCCTATCTCGGCATGTGACGAGCCAACGAACAATGGGGAGGGAGAAAACAAGATGAACAAGACGACCAACGGATTGACCCGCCGCACCGTGCTGTCGGGTGCCGCCGCTGTCGGCCTCACGCAGGTGGCGCGCGCACAGCAACCGGCTGAGGTCAAGGTCGGCCTGATCGTACCACTGTCCGGCATCTATACCCGGCCGGGCCAGGTGATGAAGATGGGCGCCGAGATGGGCATCGAGCACATCAATACGCAGGGCGGCATCAAGGCGCTCGGCGGCGCGAAGCTGAAGCTAGTGGTGATCGACTGCGGCGATACCACCGAGAAGGCCAAGAATGCAGCCCAGCGCATGGTGGCGCAGGAGCCCGACCTCGTCGCCGCCACCGGCGCTTATCTCTCCTCCTTCACACTGGCTGTCACCGAGGTGACCGAGCGCGCCGAACTGCCAGTGCTGACTTTGTCCTATTCGGATCTGCTGACCGACCGCGGGTTCAAGTACATCTTCCAGACCGCCGCAACGGCGAGCCGTCAATCCGAACTCGGATTGCCGACGCTGATGAAGCTCGCAGAAGCTGCCTCTGGCAAGCGGCCGAAAACGGTGGCGATGTTGATGGACAACACCGCGACCTCGGTCGCCACAGCCAAGGCGCTCAAGGAGAAGTTGTTCGCACAGGAAGGATTGCAGCTCGTCGTCGAGGAAGTCTGGACGCCACCATTATCCGATGCCACTCCCCTGATCCAGAAGGTCCGCTCCGCGAAGCCCGACCTGCTGCTGTTCATGCCCAACGCCGTCTCGGACGCGAAGCTCGGGCTCGAAAAAATCAGCGAATTCGGCCTCGGCCAGGGCAAGATCCCGACCGTCTCCTTCAGCATCACCATCGCCGAACCGGACATGCTGCAAAGCGTCAGCCCGGAGGTCGTGCAAGGCATCATGACGATCGTCGCCAACTGGGGATCGAAGGGTCATGAGGACCTGATCGCGGAGCTCAAGGCCAAATACAAGGAGCCCTGGATGACGCAGAACGTCATCTCGACATATGGCGATATGTGGCTGATGAAGGAAGCGCTGGAGAAGGCCGGCAAGGCTGATCGCCAGGCCGTGGCGCAGGCCTTCCGCACACTGGATGCCGGCCCGTCGAAATACTATCCGGGCGGCCAGCTCAAATTCGACGACAAGGGCCGCCGCGTCGGCGCCGGCGTCGTCATCGTGCAGTGGCAAGCGGGCGTGCCGGTCACCGTCTATCCGCCCGAACTCGCGCAATCGCAGCCGTTCTGGCCGAAGAAGTCCTGACGGCAGCCTCGTGACCATTCGCGGAGGAGAATCGTCATGACTGGAAGGAACCGAACCACAGTGACGCGGCGAACGCTGCTTGTGGGGGCGTCCAGCACGCTGATCGCATCCCGCGCGTGGGCACAGCAGCCACCGGAGGTGAAGGTCGGCTTGCTGGTGCCGATCTCCGGGCTCTATGCCCGCCCGGGCACGGTGATGCGTGAAGGCGCCGAAATGGCTGTCGATCACATCAATGCCCAAGGCGGCATCAAGGCGCTGGGCGGCGCCAAGCTGAAACTGGTGGTGCTGGATTCCGGCGACACCACGGAAAAGGCCAAGAATGCCGCCCAGCGCATGGTGGCCCAGGAGTCTGATCTGGTCGCGGCGAGCGGCGCCTATCTCTCCTCGTTCACGCTCGCGGTCACCGAGGTGACGGAGCGCGCCAATCTGCCCGTCCTCACCCTCTCCTACTCGGACCTGATCACCGATCGCGGCTTCAAATACGTTTTCCAGACCTCGGCAACGGCGGGCTCGCAGGCTCGCCAGGCGCTGCCGCAGATCATCAAGCTGGCGGAGACGGCTTCCGGCAAGCGGCCGAAGACAGTTGCGATCCTCACCGACAATACGGCGGCTTCCATCGCATCCGCGAAATCGATGCGCGAGGGCCTTTTGGCGGAAAACCAGTTGCAACTGATCGTCGACGAGACGTTCACGCCGCCACTCGCGGATGCGACGTCGCTGGTGCAGAAGATACGCTCCGCGAAGCCCGATCTTCTATTCTTCCTGCCGACCGTGATTTCGGACGCGAAACTGCTGCTGGAAAAGATGAACGAGTTCGGCCTCGGCCAAGGCAAGGTGCCGACCATCTCGTTCGGCATCGCGATCGCCGAACCGGACATGCTGCAGACTGTCAGCCCGGAGCTGCTTCAAGGCGTCCTCACCTGCGTCGCAAGCTGGGGCGCCAAGGGACACGAGGCGCTGATCGCCGAGCTGAAGAGCCGCTACAAGGAGCCATGGATGACGCAGAACGCGATCTCCACCTATGGCGACATGTGGGTGATCAAGGACGCACTGGAGAAAGCCGGCAGGGCTGACCGCGTCGCCGTCGCCGAAGCCCTGCGCAACATGGATGCCGGTCCCTCGAAATACTACCCGCTGGGCGAGATCACGTTCGACGACAAAGGGCGCCGCGTCGGCGCCGGCATGACCATCGTACAGTGGCAGTCTGGTGTGCCGGTGACAGTGTTCCCGCCGGAGCTTGCACTGGCGCAGCCGTTCTGGCCGAAGAGCTAACAGGGGGAAACGCCGCGCGATGAAGGACAAATGGGCACTGGTGACCGGGGCAACCGCGGGCCTGGGATTGGCAGTGGCGGAAAGCCTTGCCGGCGCGGGGGCCAATATTGTCCTGCATGATCTCGTCGCGCCGGACGAATCCGCTGACCGGTTGCGCGCGCAATTCGGCGTCGACGTGATCGCCTCAGAAGCCGACCTGTCGCAGCGCTCCGCCATCGAGGCCATGCTGGCCGACCTGCTTCGCCGCTGCGGCGCGATCGATATCCTCGTCAACAATGCCGTGGTCCGGCATTTCTCTGATCTCGAGCACTTTCCACCGGATCAATGGGAGCACGCGCTGGCGGTGAACGTGTCTGCGCCCTTCCACTTGATCCGCCTTACGCTACCCGCCATGAAGCAACGCGGCTGGGGCCGCATCATCAACATGGCCTCCATCTATTCGACCCGCGCGGTCGAAGATCGCATCGACTACGTCACCACCAAGACGGCAATCCTCGGTATCACCCGCGCCGTCGCGCTCGAAACCGCGCGCACCGGAATCACTTGCAATGCGGTCTCCCCAGGGACGCTGCCGACCCCCGCCATCCAGAGCAAGATCGCCTCCATTGCTGCCGAAACCGGCGAGTCCCTGGAGCGCGCCACGGAAAAATACCTCGCGGAGCGCCAGCCGTCCGGCCGGTTCATCGGGATGGAAGCCGTTGGCGCGCTGGTGGTGTTCCTCTGCGGCGCAGCCGCACAGGACATCACCGGGGCCAGCCTGCCGATCGATGGAGGCTGGTCAATCGCATGAATAAAGCCGATTTCGAGAGAGCGACAAATGCTGATTCTGCCGGTAAATCGCTGGTGAACCCGCGATAGAACGAAGGCATCTCGCAAATGGACCGACGCGCCGAACTGCAGTCCACGCTTCGCATCGAAGCCGTCCCGACCGTCAGGAAGATGGTCGCGCAAAAGCTGCGCGAGGCGATCATGTCCGGGACGCTTAAACCCGGCCAGCGGCTGGTCGAGCGCGAGCTGTGCGAGATGATGGGCGTCAGCCGCCCCTCGATCCGGGAGGCGCTGCGGCTGCTGGAAGCTGACGGACTGGTCAACACGGTCCCCCACCGCGGCCCGGTCGTCAGCAGGATCAGCCTCGAGGAGGCCCGGCAGCTCTACGCCGCACGTGCGGTGCTGGAAGGGTTTGCAGGCCGCGAATGCGCCCGTCTGCACGATCCCGAGGTGGTGCGCCGGATCGGCGATGCCTTGACTCGGCTGAAAACCGCGGCCTCGAAACAAGACCTCACCGGCTGTCTCGAGGCCAAGACCGACTTCTACGGCGCGCTGATCGGCGGCTGCCGCAACGCCTTTATCGAGCGCATGCTCAAGCCGTTGCATGACCGGATCACGCTGCTGCGGATCACCTCGATGTCGCAGCCGAAGCGGATCAACAAGAGCTTGCGCGAGGTCACGGCGATCTGGCGCGCCATCCAGAGCGGCAACGAGGAACTCGCCGAACGGTGCTGCGTCGATCACGTCAACGCCGCGGCTGTCGCCGCGCTCGACATGATCGAGCGGACAACAGCCAAGGAAATGACGCTTCCCGACCCATAGGCGAAGCGCAAAGGGAGGGAGCGCGTGATGATGTCTTTGGTACGATCGCTGGTCTTGCTTCTGCTGCTGTCGCCGTGCGCGACGGCATTCGCGCAGGACTATCCCTCCCGCCCTATCACCATGATCGTGCCCTTCTCGGCCGGCGGTCCCGGTGACGTGATTGCGCGAATTCTCGGCAGCGCGATGAGCGCAACGCTGAAACAGTCGATCGTGATCGAGAATGTGGTCGGCGCCGGCGGCACACTCGGCACCAACCGCGTCGCCAAGGCGGCGCCTGACGGTTACACGCTGCTGCTGATGCATGTCGGTCAGGCGACCGCCCCGTCGCTCTACGCCAAACTGCCGTTCGATCCGGTCGGCGACTTCGCCATGATCGGCCTCGTCACCGACGTGCCGATGATCCTGGTCGCGCGGCCGAACTTGCCCGCCAAGGATCTGAAGGAATTGGTCGGGCGGATCCGCAGCGACGGCGACAAGGTCACATTCGGCAATGTTGGCCTCGGCTCCGCCTCGCAGCTCTGCGGCCTGATGTTCATGAGCACGACCGACACCAAGCTCACGTCGGTCTATTACAAGGGCGGCGGGCCGGCGCTCAACGACGTCATCGCGGGCCATATCGATGTCTATTGCGATCCGGCTACGGGGCCTACGCCCTATATCCAGTCTGGCACCATCAAGGGCTATGCGATCACCAGCAAGAAGCGCGTCGCCACGCTGCCGGACGTTCCGACTTCAGCGGAAGCCGGCGTTCCCGCCTTCGATGTGACCACCTGGTATGCCCTCTACGCACCCCGTGGCACTCCGAAGCCCGTGGTCGACGTGCTGGTCAGTGCTCTACAGACGGCACTCAAGGACCCGCCACTCGTCAGCCGCTTTGCTGAGCTCAGCATGACCCCGGTCGAGACCGAACGCGCAACTCCCGACGCGCTGGAAGCTTTCCTGAAGACCGAAATCGACAAATGGGCGCGGATCATCAAGGCCGCGGGAATCGAGCCGCAATAGGACACTTCCGCTCACGAGGTGGGAATTGCGAGGCGCTCGATGGTTTGGATGTGACGGGCGAGCAAACCACAGGCCTGATCGAGATTACGCGCTCGCAGCGCTTGCAGGATCAAGCGGTGATCCTGATTGGACCGCGGTCGCCAGCCGGCGTTACGGGCCATTGCAAACACCAAGCGAGAATTTGCGAGCTGCAAACCGTCGAGGCTGGCGAGCAGGCGCGGCATCGCGCAAGGAGCCACCAACGCGTGGTGAAAGGCGCGGTTAGCAGCCTCGAAGTCCTGGATCGTCTCGGCGTTGTCTCCCTCGATCAGCGCCAATTCGATCCGCGCCAGATGGGCTGACGTCAATTTCGGCGCCGCGTTCCGCAACGCGACGACTTCGAGCGCCGCACGCATCTCGGCAATTTCCTTCACCGAGTTGGTATCGAGCGGCGCAACGCGCACACCGCGACGGGGCACAGCGACGACAAGATGTTGAGCTTCCAGTTGCCGAAACGCCTCGCGTACCGGGACGTGGCTTGAACTGAATTCCCGCGCAATGTGGTCCTGCCGGAGCGGCGCATCCGGCTGCAGTGCGCCGCTGATGATGCGCGCGCCGATTGACTCGGCAATGCGTCCCGCTGTCGTTGTATTCTCGTCGGCCATCATAGATTATCTATCATAAAATCAGATGCACATGTCCGCGCCCTCAGCTAGCATCTGCTTCTAGGCCTCGATCATAGATAGTCTCTCAGATTATCTATAATAAGGGTTCCAAGAGAGGGCAAGTCTTATGGTTCATGCCGTGGAAGCGAAACAAAGCAACACCTGCGATATCGAAGCGGTCCGCACCGACTGGGACCGCGCTGAGGCCGAAGCGCTCTACGCCCTTCCCTTTCCCGACTTGATCTTTCAGGCCCAGAGCATTCATCGCGAGCATTTCGATCCGAACCATGTCGAAACGGCGAGCCTGCTCAGCATCAAGACAGGTGGCTGTCCGGAAGACTGCGGCTACTGCTCACAGAGCGCACATTACGACACCGGCCTGAAGGCCACGCGCCTGATGGACCACGCGGATGTGATCGCAACCGCTGAGCGCGCGAAAGAGGCAGGCGCGACCCGCTTCTGCATGGCCGCCGCCTGGCGCAATCCGAAAGACCGTGACCTCGAGAAGGTCTGCGATATGGTCAGCGCGGTGAAAGGCCTCGGCATGGAGACCTGCGTCACGCTCGGCATGCTGACGCCCGACCAGGCCGCACGGCTCGCCGAAGCTGGGCTCGACTTCTACAATCACAATATCGATACATCGCCCGAGTTCTACGACAAGATCATCACGACCCGCACCCTGGAGGATCGCATCGATACGCTGGCACATGTACGCGACGCCGGCATCAAGGTCTGTTGTGGCGGTATCATCGGCATGGGTGAACACGTTGATGACCGCCTGGGCATGCTGGTTCTGCTCGCCAATCTGCCCGTTCATCCCGAGAGCGTGCCGATCAACCTCTGGAACGAGGTCAAGGGCGTTCCGGTCAACGACACCGCGGAGCAGCCAGATCCGATCGCGCTGGTGCGGCTGATCGCGGTCGCCCGCATCCTGATGCCGAAGAGCGTGGTGCGGCTCTCCGCTGGACGGCAATACATGACCGACGAACTCCAGGCGCTGTGTTTCCTCGCCGGCGCGAACTCCATCTTCATCGGCGATGTCCTCCTGACCACCAAGAACCCGCAGCGCGATCGCGACGCGAGTTTGCTGCAGCGGCTCGGCATGAGATCCCAGCTTGGCCAGAGCCACGTCGCCTAGCCCCCTCTCAACTTGCCCAACTGATCGCCTGTCCGGGACACGAGGCAATGAACGCAATCCATGCAGACAAAACTGTCGGCTATCACACCGCCTTGCAGACCTTGAAGAACGATGACCGGCTGCGCGGCCTCAAGCCGCGCGCAGGCATCGATTTCGTGTCGAACGACTATCTTGCGCTGGCGAGCGCGCCGCGCATGAGGAACGCTGTCGCTGCCGCACTCGAGGCCGGCACACCGATCGGAAGCGGCGGGTCACGGCTTCTGCGCGGAAACTGCGCGGAGCACGAACAGCTCGAAGCAGACGCTGCCAGGTTCTTCGGAACCGAGACGTCGCTATTTTTCGGCGGCGGATATGTGGCAAACTTTGCGCTTCTGACAACATTGCCGCAACGGGGCGACCTGCTCGTGCTCGATGCTCTCGTTCACGCGAGCATTCATGAAGGAGCGCGCGCTGGCCGGGCTGAGTATTGCGAGAGCGCCCACAATGACCCGAAGTCGGTTGAGGACAGGATTCGCGACTGGCGAGCGAAAGGCGGAACGGGCCGCGTTTGGATCGTGGTCGAAAGTATCTACAGCATGGACGGCGATTTCGCGCCGCTTGAGGAACTCGCCGCAATCGCAGACCGGTACGATGCATTCCTGGTCGTGGATGAGGCTCATGCCACCGGCGTCTACGGTGCGCAGGGTCGCGGACTGACCGCCCCCTATGAGGGGCGCGAAAACCTGATTGTCATTCATACTTGCGGCAAGGCGCTGGGTGCAGCCGGTGCAATCGTCACTTTGACCCGCGTGCTGCGCGACTTCATGGTCAATCGTTGCCGTCCGTTTATTTTCGCTACCGCTCCCTCCCCCCTGATGGCTGTTGCTGTGCAGGAAGCGCTATCAATCCTGCAGCAGGAACCTGACCGACAGCAACGTCTGGCCAGCCTGATCGCGTTCACGCATCGAGAGCTCTCCGTGCGCGGCAGCCAAAGTCCTTCACGCTCGCAGATCGTGCCGTATATCGTTGGCGACAACGCCCGTGCGATGGCTCTGGCGGCTGCGTTGCAGGCTCGAGGCTTCGACATCCGTGGAGTCCGACCGCCAACCGTACCGGCAGGCACCGCACGGTTGCGGATCTCTATAACCCTCAACGTCGGCGAAGATGATGTGCGGGCAATGCTCGATGCCTTGTCCGAAGAGACAAGGGCCACGTCCCTATGAGCGAGCGGATCGTGGTAACTGGCACGGACACCGGGATCGGCAAGACAGTCTTCGCGGCAGGCCTCGCCGGTTTCCTCGGCGCCAAATATTGGAAGCCTGTTCAAGCGGGTCTCGACGCGGAGACCGATTCTGAGCACGTCGCGCGGTTGGGAGCCTTCTCCTGCGATCGCATCGTGCCAGAGCGTTACCGTCTCAGAACACCGGCCTCGCCCCATCTGGCTGCTGAGATTGACGGGGTTGGTATCGACACGGAGTCACTCCACGTGCCCGATACCGGTGCGTGCCCGCTTGTGATAGAGGGGGCGGGCGGGCTGATGGTGCCGCTTAGCCGCAGCACATTGTACATCGATATCTTTGCGCGCTGGCAGATTCCGGTCCTTCTTTGCGCGCGCACCTCGCTCGGCACCATCAATCATTCGCTGCTGTCGATCGAAGCGCTGCGACATCGCGGGATCGGTATTCTCGGGATTGCATTCATTGGCGACGAAAACGTCGATACCGAGAACACGATTTGTAGGATCGGACGGATACGGAAGCTTGGACGATTGCCCTGGCTTTCTCCTCTGGGCCCGGACGCGTTGCGGACCGCCTTCGAAGGCTCATTCAACCGCGATGATTTCAAGCCATGATGCACGAGAAGCGGTCGCGAATCTGGCATCCATTCACCCAGCATGCGCTGCAAGGCGTGATGACAAAGATTATCCGCGGCGAAGGCGCCTATCTTTATACCGCAGACGACCGTCGTATCATCGACGCAATCGCATCCTGGTGGGTGGTGACCCACGGCCACTGCCATCCGCAAATCGTAAGCGCCATTCAGAAGGAGGCGGAGCAGCTCAACCAGATCATCTTCGCTGGCCATACTCACGAGCCGGCCGAAGAGGTCGCTGACCTGGTTCTGAAATTGGCCCCCCGTGGCCTCGATTACGTGTTCTTTTCCGACAGCGGCTCGACCAGCGTAGAGGTCGCGCTTAAAATGGCACTCGGCTATGGGCACAACATGGGCGAGCCGCGCTCGCGCATTGTCGTGATGCAGCACTCCTACCATGGCGACACGGTGGGTACGATGTCGGTCGGCGCGCGGGGTGTGTTCAACGCGGCATACGAACCATTGCTGTTCGATGTCACCTCAGTGCCGTTTCCGGAGCGCGGCCACGAACAGGTAACGCTTGACGCACTTGAAGCTGCGTGCCGCAACGACAATCCGGCAGCCTTTATTGTGGAGCCGCTGATCCTGGGCGCAGGCGGGATGCTGATGTATCCAGCGTGGGTGCTGAGAGAGATGAAGCGGATTTGTGAGGCTTCTAATGTCTTGTTCATTGCCGATGAGGTCATGACCGGTTGGGGCCGGACTGGAACATTGTTCGCTTGTGAACAGGCTGACGTGTCGCCTGACATCGCCTGCTATTCCAAGGGTCTCACCGGCGGATCGCTTCCGCTCGCGGTGACACTCTGCCGCGCCGACATCTTTGACGCACATTATTCGAAAGATCGTACGCGGACCTTCTTTCATTCGAGCTCATATACGGCCAACCCGATCGCCTGTGCCGCAGCGAAGGCGAACCTGGATCTTTGGCAAGATCCGGACGTTCGAAAGCGCATCGCATCCGTGACGGAAATGCAAGAAAACGGAATTGAACGATTTCGCGCGGACGCGCGCTTCAAGAACGTTCGCCGGATCGGCACCATCACAGCCCTTGATTTGGCCGTACCCGACAGCGGCTACCTCGCTGACATTGGCCCGAAGCTCCAGACCTTTTTCCGCGATCGCAATCTCTTGCTGCGGCCACTCGGTAACACGATCTACGTCATGCCGCCGTATTGCGTTACAGCGGCGGACCTCAATGAGATCTACGCCGGCGTGAGCGATGCCGCCGATGCGCTAGTCCCCGAGAAACCGGGTCTGATCTCCTGAGAAGACCGGCAACGGTCTATCCACCCAGACCAAGGTCCGGCCACATAGCGTCGACTCGTGCCGTCACGGCGGGGTCCATGGCCAGCACTTCACCCCAGGCCCTCTCGGTCTCCGGCTGCATCTTTGTCGTCGCATCGATGCCGAGTTTGCCGCCAAGACCGGGCTTTGGCGAGGCGAAATCGAGGTAATCGATCGGGGTATCGGCAAGCGTGACGAGATCGCGTGAACTGTCGCTTCGCGTTGCGACCGCCCACATCACCGCTCGCCAGTCGCGGATATCGATATCGCCGTCGACGACAATGAGAAACTTGGTGTAGGTGAGCTGGGGCAACATCGACCATAGCCCGAGCATCAGGCGCCGCGCCTGCCCTGGATAACGCTTGGAGATCGCGACAACCGCGATCCGGTAAGAACACGCCTCCGGCGGCAGCCAGAGGTCGATGACTTCCGGAAACTGCTGCTGCACCAGCGGCAGGAACAGATGATTGAGCGCCTCGCCGATGCGCGATGGCTCATCCGGCGGACGTCCGGTGAAGGTCGAGAGATAGACCGGGCTGCGCCGCCGCGTCAGCGCCGTCACGCGGAACACCGGAAATTCCTCGACGGAGTTGTAATAGCCGGTGTGGTCGCCATAAGGACCTTCGGGCGCCGTTTCCGTCGCGGACACATAACCTTCGATGACAATTTCGGCCGTGGCGGGCACCGAGAGCGGAACGGTGATGCAGCGGACCAGATCCAGCCGCTGCCCGCGCAGCATGCCGGCCAGCCGCAGTTCGGAAATGGCTTCCGGCGCAGGTAAGACTGCAGCCAGGATGGTCGCAGGATCGGCGCCGATGACGACGGCGACCGGCATGTCCCGGTCAAGCTTTTTCCACTGATCGTGATGACGGGCACCGCCGCGATGCGGCAGCCAGCGCATGATGGCGCTGTCGCGGCCCAGCACCTGCATCCGGTAGACGCCCATGTTGTCCTGGCCCGAAGCGGCTGGCTCGGGCGGCGCAGTCATGACCAGCGGCCACGTGATCAGGGGCGCCGGCTCTCCGGGCCAGCAGACCTGGGTCGGCAGAATGCCGAGGTCTATGGCGTCGCCGGTTACGATACATTCCTGCACCGGCGCCGCTGAAATCGTGCGCGGCCGGGTCGCCAGCGCGGCCCGTGCCAGGGGAAGCTTGCGCCAGGCATCGATCAGGTTCTGCGGCGGCCGCGGCGCGCGCAGTTCGGCCATCAGTTCGCCAAGCTCTCTCAGCCGGTCGGTCCGCACGCCAAATCCCCAGGCCACCCGTTCGATCGTACCGAAGAGATTGGTCAGCAGCGGTATATCCGAAGGAGCCCCATCCGCCCTGATCGGCCGCTCGAACAAAAGGGCCGGTCCTTCCTGGCGAAGAACGCGACGATGAATTTCCGTGATGTCGTGCACCACCGAGACCTTCTCGCGAATGCGTCGCAATTGCCCCTTACTCTCGAGAAAAACTAGAAAGTCATGCATTTCCTGAAAATGCGGCACGTCGCGGCGCAGCAAGAGGCTTCTCCTTGAGACACAGAGACTCCTATGCAGCAAAATTCCAGGTCTTCTTTGTTCTTGCGCAAACAATGCCCGGGATCATCGCTCTATTCTGACACGATGAATTTTTCGAAAGTTCCCCCGACTGCGCCGTCACCGTTGCCGGTGCCTCCATTGCTGGCGCTTGCTGTGCGCCCGTTGCCGCTGCTGCCGCTTCAGACCGTACTCACGGTCGTGCTGCTTCGCATTTGCAGGGAACATCCGAGGATCTTCGACAGGCTGGGCGAGCATGCCCGAAAACGATTTGGCATCAAGCCGACCGATCTGCCCTTTGGCTTTCTGCTCGAGCCCGCCCCTTCCCGCCCGCGCCTGTCGGTGGTGCGCAACCTGCCGGATGATGTTGATGCTCGGATTTCCAGTCCGTTGGCCGGGTTATTTGGTCTGGTCGAAGGCCACCTTGACGGCGATGCATTGCTGTTTTCCCGCGACCTTGTGGTGGAAGGCGATGTCGAGGCGGTGCTCGCGCTTCGCAACGCGATTGATGACGCGCAACTCGACCCGATGGCGGAGATCGCCAGCATATTCGGACCACTGGCCGAACCGTTGAAACGCACGTTGCAGATTGCTCGAACGGTGGCTAGCGCCTCAAATCGATCGCACAAAGGGATTTGACGATGGAGCTGATCTGTCCCGCGGGCACACCAGCCGCATTGAAGACCGCGGTCGATGCCGGAGCCGATGCGATCTATTGCGGCTTCAACGACGAGACCAATGCACGAAACTTTCCAGGTCTGAATTTCAGCCGCGACGAGCTCCGCGATGCGATCGCCCTTGCACATCGCCGCGGCGTGAAAATTCTGGTCGCCATCAACACGTTTCCGCGCGCGGGCGCCGTCAGCCTCTGGCATCGGGCGATAGACGACGCCGTCGCGGCCAAGGCCGACGCGCTGATCCTGGCCGATGTCGGCCTGCTGGAATATGCAGCGCGCCGCCATCCTGGCCAACGCCTGCACGTCTCGGTGCAGGCAGCCGCCGCCAACGCGGATGCCATCGGCTTTTACACCGAGACATTCGGCGCCCGCCGCGTCGTCTTGCCCCGCGTTCTGAGCGTTGCGGAAATCGCCGGCATCGTCCGCGAGACGACCTGTGAGACGGAAGTGTTCGTCTTCGGCGGCCTTTGCGTGATGGCCGAAGGCCGTTGCTCGCTGTCATCCTATGCCACCGGCCAGTCGCCGAACATGCAGGGCGTATGCTCCCCCGCGAGCCATGTCGCTTATGAACAGGTGGACGGCAGGACGAAGTCGAGCCTCGGCGGATTCACAATCAACAGCTTCGAGATCGGTGAAGCTGCCGGCTATCCGACGCTTTGCAAGGGCCGCTTCACGACCAAACACGGCACCGGTTATATTTTCGAGGATCCCGTGAGCCTTGACGCGGCAACATTGCTTGCCGGTCTGCGCGACGCCGGCGTTACGGCGCTCAAGATCGAAGGGCGCCAGCGCGGCCGGGCTTATGTCGAGGGTGTCGTGCGGCATTTTCGTCAAGCTCTTGACGCGCTGGACTCCGGCCTGCCGATCGATGCCGGGCAACTTGTACCATTCACCGAGGGTCAGGCCACAACTGTGGGTGCCTATCGCAAGACCTGGAGGTAAGTGCCTAGGGCCTCTCTCGTTGAACGACTAAAGAAAACCGATCGGAGGAATGGTTTCATGCAGCTCAGCCTCGGCCCAGTTCTTTACAATTGGGCGCCCGAACGCTGGCGCGACTTCTACTTTCGCATTGCGGACGAAGCGCCGGTCAACACCGTCGTGATCGGAGAGATCATCTGCTCGAAGCGATCGCCCTTCATCGCTCCACATCTGCCTGCGGTCATTGAGCGGCTCCGTGCCGCCGGAAAACAGGTCCTGCTCGGCTCCCTGATCCTGACCTCGCTGCCGCGCGAGCGTCGCCAGATGGCCGAACTCGTCAACACGGCAGAGCTCCTGGTCGAGGTGAACGATCTGACCTGTCTCAAGCCACTTGTCGGTCGCCCTCATGCGATCGGTCCGTTCATCAACATCTACAACGAAGCCAGCGCCGCGTTCCACGCCCAACACGGAGCGACACGAATCTGCCTGCCCCCGGAGCTGCCGCTGTCGTCGATCGCGGCGATTGCGGCCGCACTTCCCAACGTCCTGATCGACATCTTCGCTTTCGGCCGGGTGCCTCTGGCCATCTCTGCCCGCTGCTATCACGCACGCCTTCACAAGCTGACAAAAGACAATTGCCAGTTCGTCTGCGAGCAGGACCCGGATGGACTGATGCTGAAGACGCTCGATGGCGCCGAGTTCCTGACGGTCAACGGCGTTCAGACCCTGTCGTCCACCTGCGCCAACCTACTGGGCGACGCCGAAGCCTTGCGTGAAGCCGGCGTCGGGTCATTCCGCCTCTCGCCACAGCATTGCGACATGGTCGCGGTCATCAGCATCTTCCGCGCAGTCCTTGATGGCCGCGAGGATGTGGAGAGCGGAACGCGACATCTCGCGCAGCTTTATCCGGACGTGCCATTTTCCAACGGGTTTCTCCACGGAAGAGCCGGCTTTCTCTCCGTTGCACCCGATGCCCGGTCCGGCCAGCCACACCAATTCCGCGAACCGATTAAACCGCACATGCTCTAGCAACCTTTGGGGCCTCATATGGCGATTGCAGCACGGCGCCTACCGCAGGACGGAACCATCGATGTCGTCAACCGGCTGCGGCATGTTCTCACGCAGGTCAACCTGGACTGTACGTGTCAGGATTCTCTGGCTGGGGCCCTCGATCGATTTGCGACGCTTGAAAAGCGCCGCTTGTCCCGGCGGCAGCTTGTCCAGGCACGCGACTGCAGAAATCAAATCGCTGCCTTTCTATCGCTTCTATCCGAGCTTGACGCGCTTACCGAGAGCGAACCCGACCGAACCGTGTTCAGAGAGATGGAGCTTGTATTTTCCGAAATCGTCGATTGCGCCTTCGCCGGGGTCTTGGCATTGCGGCAAATCGCGACGGAGTAGGTAGTCACGCGCCGCAGTGGGACACGCTGGTTTCGGACTCGGAGCCCGAACTATTCTTCCTCCTCGTCTGCGATGGCCACGAGAGCATGCGGCCTGCACAGGACCACGCGGCACCGCCCGCAACTGACGATGCCCCGCTCCTCCCAGGCGCTGAGCGTCCTGCTGACGGTATGCAGGGTGGTTCCGACCATTTCGGCGAGGTCACGACGGGATAGCGGAAAGGCGATCTCGATGCCGCGCGCAGTTCGGCGACCCGACTGATGCGCCAGGCGAAGAAGGGTATGACCAATCCGACGCTCGACCCGTTCGGTCGACAATTCACGCAGACGGATCTGCATCTCGTGATACCGGCGCCCCAACAACGTGAGGGCGTTGATGGCAACAACGGGATAACGCTCCATGATCTGTCTGACGATGGCACTCGTCCAGCCGATCAGATGGCTATCGTCCACCGCGGTCACCGTGCCGGGATGGGTATCACTGCCCACAAGTGCCGCATAGCCTGCGACCTCTCCCGGACCGATATAGCGGATGATAATCTGCTGACCGTCCTGGGCCATCTGCGACGCCCGCAACCGGCCCGCGATCACGACACAAAGGGACGTCGTGCGGTCGCCCTGTTGAAACAGGATGTCGCCGGCGGCGAGCCGCCTTCGTCCCGCTGACGCCTGAAGGAATCGGAGCGCTTCCGGAGGAGTCCCCTGAAACAGTTCGGTCCGGGCGAAAAGATCGAGGTCCGGAGAGTAATCCATGCCGCCGACTTCATGCTACACATCTGGCGGTGTACCTCCGCTGTCACATAGTAGTGTGGGGCAATGCCCTCCAATTTGAGCCAGCGCAAATAGTTGGATCGATTATTCCCGATAATGCCAAGGCTTGTCCTACAAGAGGAAAGCCCCTGCCCGCCGACCCAGAGACGGGGCGACTGATGCCGAGGCGTGCCCCAACACGGGATCGAAAATGCTGCTCGTCAACAAGACGGATCTGTTTCGACATCACATGCCAGACACTCTGGCTGACCGGATTGCGCTGGGCATCGCGCGCGCGGGCGCATCGATGGCCGGCACCCTCTTTGGCGGTCGATACGGCCATCGTGTCGTTGTGCTCGAGACCGTGGCCGCGGTCCCGCCGATGGTCGCCGCAACGTTGCTGCATCTCAAATGCCTGCGCCTAATGCTCGACGATCGCGGCTGGATCCGGACCTTCATGGACGAGGCGGAGAACCAGCGCGTTCATCTGATGTCGTTTATTGCGCTGGCTCAGCCTCGCGCCTGGGAACGTATCCTGATCGCCATCGCGCAAGCGGCATTCTACAATGCTTTTTTCATTCTCTACTTGATATCCGCCCGGACAGCCCATCGCCTGGCCGGATATTTCGCCGAGCAAGCGGTCCGGGGTTACTCGGAATACCTCATTCGGCTCGGATCTGATGATCGCAGCAGCGACGCGGCACCCGCATCGGCCATCGCGTATTGGAATCTACCGCCGGATTCGGATGTCACTGACATGATCCTCGCCATGCGCGAGGATGAGGCCATCCACCGCGACCTGCACCATGCCTTCGCCGACGCGCTGGCGGCAGGTCAGGCATTTCCACGCGGCAACGCCTGAGGCGATTTTTCTGGCTCAATTGGTGACCTGCGACAAGGAACGGAAAATGGCGCGACGAACCGATCTGCCCCTGGTCTATTCCTGCTCTGGCTGTTCAAGCGCCGCTCAGCTGGCGAACCATCTCGCGATCCGACTGGATCGAACCGGGAAAGCGGAAATGTCCTGCATCGCGGGGGTCGGAGGCGACGTTCCTTCGCTTGTACGAGTTGCGACCTCGGGGCGGCCAATCGTCGCGATCGATGGCTGCGCGCTCAAAAGTGTTCAGAGTTGCCCGGCGCGACACGGTGTCCAAGCAGCAAGTCACTACGATCTCACGCAGTTCGGCGTAAAGAAACGATTCAGGATGGACTTTGATCCTGCTCAAGCTGACGAGCTATTCGAACGCATCGCCGACGCTCTGTCAGAGAGATTCACCGAAATGGTCGTCGAGAATCGTACATAGTTCCAGGCCATGCACGATCCGTCATCGACGGCATCCGGCCGTATACCCAGCGGCTCTGGCGCGAGCTTCCACCTGCTTCCAAGTGGCGCTTCCCGCGTCGATCCGCTTTGCATCGGCATCGAGACCGGCGCCGATTGTGCGATCGTCAATCGCGACGGCGCTCCGTCCCGGCGGCTATTCGCCCGTGGGTCCACTCGCCCGCGCCGCCTTCCAGGAGATCATTGCGATTCCCGATATCCGCACTCAATGCTCCACGCTGGCCGCCCTGCTTGCCGCCCAAGACGAGGAACGGCAGTTCGAGCGTATCGGCGCGCAATCGCCTTAGCTGGTGAATTCATCCGCACGACGGACTGTCGTCTGCCACACGCGTCAGCACTTTCGAATAAGCACGACGCTTGCGCTGAAGCGCCGGTGCATTCGCTTTATCGCTCAGCACGCTGCTACTATACTGACGTGGCGGAAGGGCGTGTGTCCGATACCTGCGCTGGAGCAATAGAGCATGCGAAAAGTCGGAATTGTCGGGGCTGGCGCGGTCGGCGCCGCCTGCGCAATGGCGCTGGGTCTTCGGCGCAGTGCGGACGAAGTCGTCCTCGTGAACAGGACACAGGCGAGGAGCGTCGGGATCGCCACGGATATTACGTATGGAGCGGCGATGGGGGACGTGACCGCCGTTCGAAGCGGCGACATCGCGGATCTGACCGGTTGCTCGGTCGTTCTCCTCACTGCCGGCGTCAACGAAAAGGCCGGAGGCGCAACCGATCGGAGCGACAAGGAAGGCCGGCTGAAGCTCCTCACCGCCAATGCCAAGATTTACCGGGAACTCGTTCCCGCCATCGTCGCTGCTGCGCAGGACGCGGTGATCATCGTCGTGACCGATCCACCTGACCCGCTCACCGATATCGCCCGCACTGCTGCCGGGCATGAGCGCGTGTTTGGCACCGGGACGTTCCTTGACAGCCTGCGCTTCCGGACGCATCTCGCCCGTCACTTCGGCGTTGCTCCGACCGCCGTAGATGCCTTGGTGCTTGGCGAACATGGCACTTCAAGCGCCTTTCTCTGGTCCTCCGCGCGAATTGGCGGCAGTCCGGTCGAAGCACTTCTCGATCGGCCGGCGGAGACGAAAGAGCAGATTGAACGGGATGTCCGGCAGGCCAACATCACGATCATCGAGGGCATCGGTGCCAGCCAGTACGGGATCGGAATCGTATCCGCGCGGATCGCCGAGGCGGTTCTGCGGGATGAGAAGGTTATGCTTCCGGTATCGAGTCCCCAAAAAGCATTTGGGGTCAGCCTCTCCCTGCCCTCGGTGATCGGAGCAGCCGGCGTCGAGCGCGTTCTCACGCCGCAGATGAGCCAGCAGGAAGAGGCAGCGCTGCGCGCAAGCGCCCGGCGCATCGCGGACGCGTCCACTCGTTTGAAGCAGTAGGACGATCGCTTCCGGCCGCGCGTTCGTTCGGACAAACCTGCGTGCGGATCGGAAATACAGGCGACGGCCACACGTTTACCGCAATAGCGGTGCCTTGCGAATGCCGAAGGGACGGCCGACCGCCCGCAAGGTCGGGCCTCGCCTCTTCGCGAGGACGAAGTTGCCCTGAATCCACCTTCTTTGGAACATCTGCTCAGCGCAACAGCAAAGGCATATCGGATGCGCGCCACGTCATTCGCGGCCTTGTTACTCCTGTTGCCTACTCTGTCGGCGACTGCGGCTTCGACCGTCAGCGAAGATACCAGCTTCGGACCACCGCCGGCGCTGGAGCCAGGCAAGGCGCCCCCACTGCCCCAACCGGGGCCGCTCGCTGAGGCCCGCTCGTCAAATCAGGTCGGCTTTCCCGCGGCGCTGACGGCATCGGCAATCCCACCAGCCAGCCCGCTTACGCCTGCCGC
The DNA here is from genome assembly GCF_059512365.1 of Bradyrhizobium sp. Ses1. Lineage (NCBI taxonomy): Bacteria > Pseudomonadati > Pseudomonadota > Alphaproteobacteria > Hyphomicrobiales > Nitrobacteraceae > Bradyrhizobium > Bradyrhizobium sp. Ses1. The sequence goes on along the minus strand of NZ_JCAMOQ010000007.1, from coordinate 147,867 downwards.
GGTTGCGTTGGGCGAGAAACTGTTCTTCGACGGGCGGCTGTCGGATGACGGCACCGTCGCCTGCGCCACATGTCATGATCCGGCACGCGCCTTCACAGATGGGCGGCCTGTATCGATCGGGATCCATGGCCGCGCCGGTCAACGCAATGCGCCAACGATTCTGAATGCGCTCTATAACAAGACGCAGTTTTGGGATGGCCGGGTTGATACGCTGGAGCAGCAGGCGGCCCTGCCGGTCACCAACCCGTTCGAGATGGGTTCGTCCAGTATCTCCGCTGCCGTATCCCGGATCGCCGGCGATAAGGACTATCAGGTGCAGTTCATGCGGGCCTTCGGCCGGGACGTGAACGAACAGGATATGCTGCGCGCAATCGCGACCTATGAACGGACATTGGCGTCTTTCGATTCTCCCTTCGACCACTTCATCACCGGAGACGCCGGCGCGATCAGTGACTCTGCCAAACGCGGCTGGGAATTGTTCAATACCAAAGCCCGCTGTAACCTCTGCCACGCCTTGGCGGACGATAAACGCGATGTGACTGTTTTCACCGATAACGATTTTCATAACATCGGCATCGGAATCCTCCGGCACCGCGTTGGCCCCCTGGCGCAGCAGGCGGAACGCGAGCTTGCACAAGGACGCCTGCCGGATGTCGACACCGCCGCGATCGCGAGCGATATGTCTGTCCTTGGGCGTTTTCTGATCACGAAACGGCAGAACGACATCGCCGCATTCAAGACACCTGACTTGCGCAATATCCTGGTGACGGGACCTTACTTCCACGACGGATCGATGCAAACGTTGTGGGACGTCGTCGATCACTACAACAAGGGTGACGGCCTCACCGATCCCTGGCTCGACGAAGACATCCAGCCGTTGGCCATGACGGAGGCAGAGATTGATGATCTGGTCGCATTTCTTGCTTCACTGACAAGTTCTCCCTACAAGGAGGCCGGCGACCACGAGTACGCGCGGCAACTCGCGTTATCCAGGGTTGATCGCCCACAGCGGGACACTGCGCGGGCTTTCGGCCCGAAGCCGTCGCAGCCGAAGCCGCCACCATTCTGATGGGATCGCAAGTTTAGCGTACCAGGATTGATCAGCGCATTGTATCGAAAGAGGCCCTGTGACAAACCCTGCCCTATCGAACGATCCCGGCCAGGTGGCAGCGTTCGCGCACGCGCCCGGCCAAGGCGAGAACCGTCCCAAGCCAGGGATCGCGATGCTCGAGACCAGGCATTTGTCGCGGAGCGTCGGACAGCGGCTGCTCGTCAATGATGTCAGTGTGCAGGTCTCGGCTGGTGAGATTCTCGCCGTCGTCGGCGCGAGCGGGGCCGGGAAGTCTTCCTTCCTGCGGCTCCTCAACAGGCTGGACGAGCCCACGGCCGGCACGGTTCTGCTGGCGTCCACGGACTACCGGTCAATTGCGCCGCAAGAGTTGCGGCGGCGGGTCGGCATGGTCATGCAGACGGCCTTTCTATTTCCCGGCACAATCGCTGCGAACATCGCTTTCGGACCGCGCCAGCGCGGGGAAGTCATGGCCCCGACGCAGATCGCAACGCTGCTCGAGCGGGTCGGCTTATCCGGATTCGCTAACCGTGACGTCGGCAACCTTTCCGGCGGCGAGGCCCAGCGCATGGCACTGGCTCGAACGCTGGCAAATGCTCCTGAGGTTCTGCTGCTCGACGAGCCGACCTCCGCGCTCGATGAGACGTCCGTGCGCGGGGTCGAGGAACTCATTCTCGGTATCATCCGAGAACGGCGAATGGCCTGCGTGATCGTCACGCACAACCGTGAGCAGGCCATCCGTCTCGCAGACAGAACCACGATCATGGAAGCAGGCCGACTTGTCGCGATCGGCGCAACCAGGGAGGTGCTGCATGCTGACTGAGCTGGAGAGCAGCATAGGAAGCGACGTTCTGATGGGCCTTGCCCAAGCCGCCGGCGCCATCGCGCTATGCGCAGCCGTGGTGGCGCTTTGCCGGTGGCACGCCGTCCGCATCGAGCGCGAGGCTGCCGTGTCGATGGCGCGTGGCCTCGTGCAGATGGTTCTCGTTGGGATGGTGCTGGCGGTGTTGCTGCATGGCAACTTGCTGATCGGCACGCTGATCTTGTTGATGATGACGGTCGCCGCGGCATTCACGGCTGCTCGCCGCCTCCAGGGATTGGAAGGCGCGCTGCTGCTGTGCTTCTGGGCGATCACCGCCGGCGCCGGAACCGTGATCGCGGCGATGCTTGCGACCCGGAGCCTTCGGGCCGACATTGCGATCCTCGTCCCTGTCGGCAGCATGATCATCGCCAATGCGATGAATGCATGCGCGCAAGCCGCAGAGCGCTTCCGGGCCGAGATCGTCGCCCATGTCGGACAGATCGAGGCAGGCCTCTCGCTGGGCGCGGAGCCCACCGTTACGGTTACGCCTTATCTTCAGAGCGCCGTCTATGCGAGCCTTCTGCCTCGGCTCGATATGCTGAAGTCTCTCGGTTTGGTGTGGATCCCCGGAGTCATGGCCGGCATGATGGTCTCCGGCGCGAGTCCGGTCTATGCCGCCATCTACCAATTCGTGGTCGTAGCCATGATCCTGGCTGCGTCTGGGATTACCGGTCTCACGGCTACCCTCCTCATGCGGTCACGCGTGTTCACCTCGGCAGCGCAGTTGGCGCTTCGGCCTGCGGAAGCGTCAACGTCGGGCCCGGCGGCGACGCGGGCTCATCCATAAGTCGGACAGGCTCGGTCATCACACGCCCTGCGCAAACCCGTTCGGACTCGTCGGCGCGAGCTGGTCGAACTGCTCGACTGGATCAACTCATGCTGCCAGGCATGAAGCATCGCGGTTTCGGATGACCATCTTGATAATAGGGCCACACCATGGTCCGACCCGAGAGGTTCGGCCCATCTACGACAGCTTCCCTGGGAACGTCGACCCATTCGCCATCGATGCGCACCCGATAGTGACCATCCTTGCTTTCCCAATCAGCGTCATCGACGCGCTTGGCATCTGTGCCGTCACAGCATGGGCCCTTGCCGCTGTGCAGGCTCTCATACCAATGGTTCAACTCGGGGTGCCCAGAATCGTGAGCGCGGGCGGACCCGAATGTAAAAATTGACAGCACGACAGCAAGAATAAGAAGCGCTGGCCGCCTGCAATCCGTACTCATTCCAAGACTAATCCGTGCTGTGATCATATCCGATACCCAACTCCAGTATGCTGGTCGCGAGGCTCGCAAATCACGTGCCACCAGGTCACTGGTGCAGCACTAATTTTGATCTCCGCGATGATTATTTTGCGGGCAGGCTGATCGCATTCAGAGTCTCCTCGTTGCGATCGAAAACAATCGCTGCGCAACGATCGGTGATGAACGTTGCGAGCGCCTCCCCATGCCAGCCACATCATTGTTCTGCTCTTCGTGGAGATATGACCGACGTTGTCTACGTCAATTATATGATTTATCTCATACCATCACGTTGCCGAGAGAAGTCACACTCATCGCGCCTGACTTCGCTGGGTTGTCAGCGGATACGGCGATGTTCGTGGTCGCTCGCGATCGATTGATCGTTCGGGTCCGACATCATCACGCCTGTGTCACCGCGAGAACGAACTTCTCGAAATAAGTGTGCCGTCGACGAGCCAAACGTAGCAACATGCCTGCGACCGCGATCAACCGTTTCGGATGGCCAGCACACATAACGGTCGACGTCGCCATTTTTCGGTGCGTCGGAAAATAGATGTCCTGGATAAAGTCCCGCGTGCCGCGCGGCCTGCGAAGGGCCAGCGCCCTCTTCGCCTACATTCCCAATCCCGCCGCGGCGGACGATTTCCGGGAAGCACGCTTGGTGCCTTGCGGCAAGTCTGACAGCGAGCGTCCCGGCCAAAAGGTCCGTGGCGATGACATCGATGGCAACTTCAGATCGAGAAGGCGACGCATTCGTGGTATGCAGACCTGCTCTGCGTCATAGTGATCGATAACGAAGCGGCGGGCAGCCTGTCTCATTGACGAGAACTTGGCAGGTTCCTGCAACGCCTCAATCACGCGCTCGGAAAGTTCATCGACCGCAAAAAAAGGAACCAGCAGCCCGTTCTCGCTGGAACTGATGACCTCGCGCACTGGCGGCGTATCAGACCCGATCACCAGGCAACCGGCGCTCATCGCTTCCAGCGCCGACCAGGACAGCACGAAGGGATAAGTCAAATAGACATGTGCCGATGATACCTGGAGCGCGGAAATGAACGTCTGATATGGGACGCCCCCCATGAAATGAACACGTGACAGATCCAACTGATCGCGGACCTCATCGAGGAAGATCGACTTCCAGGTCTTGCCAGCCGGCGGAGGAAGTCCATACGACAATCCATCCCTGCCGATGACGACGATCTGCGCGTTGGGTCGCCGCCTGAGGATTTCGGGGAGAGCACGCATAAAGACGTGATAGCCTCTGAGCGGTTCGAGATTGCGTACGACAAACGTCACAATTTCGTCCGACGATCCCACTTCCCGGCCGTTCGGCAGCATGAGGCGCGTCTGCGGATTCGGTCGCACCCGCGATGTATCAATTCCTTCATGAATCACTTCGATCTTGCTTTGATAATGTGAGGGAAAGGTCGATTGCTGCCAATTGGTAGGCGAGATTCCAAGGTCGCAATCTGCCAGCGCTAGCAATGTCGTCGCATTCTTCAACTGCAGTCCGATATGGCCATCCAATCCGGACATCGGAAATTCCGGATCAAATCCGATGTCCCGCCCCTCGGCCCCGTAAAAGAACTCGCAATAGACCAACAATCTTGCCTTGGGGAACATCGTGCGCAGTGGCAGGGTCTCTCCCCATCCCGGATGGCCCAGAATCAAGTCGGGTGCGAAGCCCGACGCCGCCAAGGTCGAAAGACTGTAAAGCACTTGCTCAGCGCGGCGGCACTCAAGGTCGAATCGCCTTGCGAAAGGATGGGTTCCGGAAACATCTGCTTCGGGGAGCATATATTTAATCAACTTAACCGAAGGCATCGGCTGCGCGCTCGATGCACCGACAGCAACGAGCTCGAAGCCGGGTTCGTTAGCCAACGCCGCCGCCAGATTGCGGTACTGTGCCGGGAAGTTATTGTGAACGAATAAAATCTTCATCGACGATGCTGTGGCCTGTCTGCTTCAAGCGGTACGATCAATGCAGAACGAACTGAAGCTTGCGCGTCGTGGTTATAGCAAGAATTTTCTGTAGCGAAGGCATCAATCGCTAATCGCCGAACGATAGTTCGGCATTCGCACTATGTAATGACAAAGTTCCCTATGATTAGAATGCTGCAATTCTGCATCAGCAAGAAGCTTTCGTTCGATCTGACATCTTCCTGCCCCAAAATTCGTCGATTAGTCGCAACTCCATGCAACTTTTGGTTTTGCTTTGGGCATCCAAATGTTGAAACTCAGTGTAGTCTCAGGAATGCAAGGGCAAGCGTGTGGGCAACGCTATGAAATTCAAACGACCTCCTTCCGACTGCCAACCGCAAATCCAGCATCTCGATCTGAGCAGCGCTGAGAACATGGCCGACTCCATCGCACTGCTGAGAGATGAAAACGACAGGCTCCGGCGGATGGTGGCATTATTGAGTGCAGAGACTGAGTATATCCGTCGCTCTCTCTCGTCATCAGTATCCACTCATTGGCGCTCGTCCTCACGCTTGAGGGCACTTCCTTGACTTGCCGTTGCTGACGGAGCAGGTGTCTTGCTGTGGATAACCAGCTTCGCGCTTCGGCAAAGTCGAGTTGGCAGTCACATCATTCTCGCCTCAAGCGTGTTGGATGGCTCTCTCCGCTGCGTTTCGGCGCGCCGGAGCACGTTCGGCTGCAACACCCAAGATTGAAACGCGAAGAGACACGAATTGCGATCTGTGGTTGCATGGCCTGCTTAGCCATTTGCCCGAAGTTTGTTGAGCTCGCGATATCAAACATGTCTAACTTTTGGGCGACGACATATGATATGCTCGCTAACCGAAGTAGATTACAATTGTTACGATTTGTTCGGGGGTGTTGATGAGCGACGCTGAGCAGCAAAAAGTGGTGAACCTCGACCGCGGACTGTTCTTCGTGAATTACAGGAGTGCGGAAGACTCCCTCTCTCCACCTCATGTTACGGTCGCGCCGGCGCTAGGCCACGAAAGGCGGATGGAGATCATCCTGCATCCCGATGCGACCGAGCCAACCCTTTGGGAGCCGAATTCCGGCTTGGTTGTCCGAGTCAACACGCCCGGCACTTTGCAGGTCCAAGTCCAGCCCATGCGACTTGGAGGATCGCAAGCCGCCGTGGTTCGCATCGAACCGATCCAATCCGGCCGAGCCCGCGTCGTCACGGCGCAAAGCGAAAGCCTGGGCTTGCATGCCAATGCCACGACGGAAGGCCTGAAGGTGCTTGGCCATGTGGCGGGTCGCGGCGACGTCACTGTCGGACCCAACGCATGGATTGCAGGTCCAACGGCACCGTCCCGCGTGGAAGGGGTGGCCCTGGAATGGCCGGAGAAGCCGGTCGGTCTTGATATCCGCTATGCGGTTCAGTTCGCCAACGGTCAGGCCGGGAGCGGCAGAATGGTCCCGCTCGGCGCCTACGCCGGTACACGCGGGCGGGCCCTGCCTATTACGGGCGTGGTCCTGGAAATGAGCGGCACCGACGAATTGGAGTTCGTCGCGGAGGCAGGGTTCTTGAACGCACCGACCTTGCGCGCAGTCGGCAAACGCGTGGTGCTGTCAGGTCCGACCAATCGCGAACCTCTGGTTGGCATTCGCATTGGCATCGAACGGATTGCAGCCGCGGAACAGGTCGCGGCGCCTGTGAAGCCGCGAAAGCCTGCCGGTTCGGGGCGGGTCCGTGTGTTCCGCAGCCGGCCGCGCCAAGAGAGTCCGGTTACCTGAAGCGATCCGGACACTCAGACTTCGGAGCGCCGGCAAGCGACCGCAATCGGTCAGGGCACGGTTAAATGGTTCTCGGCACCATCATTGGCGCCCCAGCGCTCGTCGGACCTCGCTCACATATCGCGCTCGAGCGCCTGGCGGCGCAGGCGCTAACCGCTCAGGACTTTATCGCAGCATTCAAATATGCGGATCGACGCTGCCGTATTGAACCGCCGCCGGCCGCCCATTGCTTCATTCTCCGCGCGGAGGCGAACTGGAAGCTTGGACGCGGCGAAGCGGCGCTCGCCGACCTCACCGAAGCGCTTCTTGTCGATCCTTCCGACGTCGGCGCCAACCGTCGAATGCTTGCCTGGGCCACTGACGATCGGCGGCGGGTCGCGGCTGCCAGTCTGATAAGCCGTGACGGCAATCCGGCGATCCTGCGAGCTGCCATCGCTGAGCTTCGGCGTGCCGGGAATCGGCACTGGGCCGCCTGTTCGGTGTTTGACAATCATGTGACAGGTTGGATCGCCTGGACCAAGGCGGCCACGATCGAAGCGAGCCTTGCAACCGAAGACGGCACGTTAACGAGCCTTCTCGAGCCCAATTCATTTCATCCCTTGGCCAGCAGGGACGTTCAGGCGACCGCCTTTCTCGTTAGGCGGCCACCATCCAGGACCCCTCAGACGCTGACATTGAAATTCGACGGCGAGATCTTCCAGATCCGGCGGCTCGCCCCCAACCAGTCTCCGCAGGCGCGGGTCCGAGCACACGCGCGTCCCTCCGCTCCGCCAAGGCCTCGCACCTCCGCCCCCACCGTCATCGTTCCTGTCTATCGGGACGTCCAAGCAACGATCGACTGCTTTGAAAGCCTCGTTAAGGCAAGAGCTTCGCGCGCGTCAAGAAAAGAGCCGTTCCGCATTCTAGCCGTCGATGATGCCAGCCCCGAGGTGGAGTTGCGACGCTATCTCCAAGAGCTTGCTGCGGCCAACACGATCGACCTCGTTGTGAACGCGGTAAACCTTGGCTTCGTCGGAGCGATCAATCGTGCGCTGGAGGAGGCGCCGACGGGCGACGTCGTGTTGCTGAACTCCGATACCGTCGTAGCACCCGGCTTTGTTGATCGATTGGCGACGGTGGCGCGTTCGGCACCGAATATCGGGACGGTCACGCCGCTTTCCAATAACGGCGATATCTTTTCGTTCCCGATGCCGAATGACGTCAATCCGATGCCGAGCTATGAGCAAATACTCGAGATCGATCGTATCGCGGGCATTTTCGGCGCCGGCGATGCAATCGACGTCCCAAGCGGCATCGGGTTTTGTCTCTATATCACGCGCGCCTGTCTCGATGCCGTAGGCGGGCTGTCGGAAACGTTTGAGCGCGGCTATCTCGAAGATGTCGATCTCTGCCTTCGCGCGCGCGCCAAGGGCTTTCGCAATGTTTGCGCGCCGTCGGTCTATGTCGGGCATCACGGCTCTAAATCCTTCCAGCACGAGAAGCGAAGCCTGGTGCTTCGCAACCTGGGCGTTCTGGACCAGCGATTCCCAAACCATCGGAACGAATGCCGCGCGTTTGAGAGCGCCGATCCGCTGCGACCAGCGCGCGCTGCACTCGAGCGCGCACTGCCCTGGTCGTCAGAACCGTCCGTGCTGATCGTCGGCAATCAACGCTTCTGCGCAGCCATAGCCGAGGAGCGAGCGCGCCACCTCTGCCAGCATGGCGAGCGCGTGGTTCTGCTCTTGCGAGAGCGCGATGTCTTCCATCTCAAGGCCGCCGACGGCACGAGCCCGCAATCGATTCATTTGAGGCTCAGCACGAAAGCCGACATCGCCGATGCCGCCGAGCTCCTCACAAGGCTGCGCGCAAAACGCGTCGAGGTCGTCGAGCCGAGTCCGCTGCCGCAGTTGATCGATCTGGTCCGAACGCTCAACCTCCCGCTCAATTTCTGGCTGGTGAGAGGAAACCTTGGCGAAGCGGCTGCCTCGCTTCCCGACGAGACGCCTCTCCTCGTTCCCAGCAATCCGGCCGAGGCTTTTGCCAAGGCTCGTTGGCCCAAACGCAACATTGTCCTCCAGGATTGGCCATCCCCGTCGCTCAACCTGCCGCCGTTTTCCGGCTCGCGGAAATCGCTTGTCATCGTTCCATCTGCGCCCTCGCCCGCATCCTTGCGCGTGATGCGGAGCTTGGCGGATTGCCTGCAACGGCGGGAACCATCCCGATCGATCGTTATCGCGGGCACAACTTGTGACGACGATCGCCTGATGTCGTACCCAAATGTCTTCATAACCGGCGCGGTTGCAGCCGACGAGCTCGGCGATATTCTGGCACCGCACGATCCGGGCTGGCTGCTCACCGATTTCGAAGAACCAATATTCGGCCATCCTCTGATTGAGACTGCAAAGCAAGCTTTAAGACCTGTCGCATATCGCGACTGGTCGGGCGGATCACTCACCCCCCGCAAAGGCGACCTTGCCCTTCCTGCCAATGCAGACGAGGCAGGACTTGTCGATGCAGTGGTCGATTGGGTCGAAGGATCATGAGCATCGCGCGCGTCACCCGCACCGCACCGGCGGCCAAACCGAAACTGATCAGCCGGCTCGCGCTCGCTCACGACAGTACGGTATCGGGCTTCGTGTTCGATCCTGAGGCTCCGGAGCGCCGGTTCACCGTCGATATCCTGCTCGATGGTCTGGTCCTGAGAACGACCTACGCCGATTCCCTCGTCATGGAGCTCTTTGAGCAAGGACTAGACGGCGCTTACGGATTTGCGGTGACGCTCGAACCGAATCTGCTCCAAGCCGCGAGCGTCCTTGAGGCACGCCTCGCCAATCTCGGAACCCCCGTCGGCCATCCTATCGACCTGGAGAATGACAGCGCACTTGTCGATCTTCGACCGACCAGCGAATTGCGCTGGCTCGGTGGTTTGCATTTCGAAGGCTGGATCGACAGCGAAATCGCCGCCACGCTTGAAGCGATCGTCGATGGAGAAACTGTCGCACAGGTCCGCGCGACGGCCTGGACGCACATCGGCGACAATGCCAACGGGCAAGGATCCCGCAACGCCCGCGCTTTCGATTTCCATGTCCCGCAGCGATTCGCCGATGGACGTGTCCATAGGATTGGATTGCGCAAAGAGGACGGCGAGCAGGTTCGGGCAACGGCAGTCTTTGTCGCGTTTCCCGATGGCCTTGCCAGAATGATTGACGCGATCGGAGGGCACGGCGCCGAGCGCCTCCGCGGCAAATTATACGATCAGCTCATTCCGGCCTCGCTTCCCCTCGCCGACTATGCGAATTGGCGCGATCGCTTCCCGTTGCCAGAACCGCAGACGAGCCGGCTTCAACTGGCTGTCGTTATCGCCGGCACCGACGGAACTCAGCAAACGCTCTCCACCCTGGAAACGCAGAGCCACGAAAACTGGACCGCAGGCGTGATCGACGGTCAGCCGCTTTGCATCGACAGTGACGCCGTCCTGGAGTTTCTTGAAGACGCCGCATCCGATGCGCAACACGTCGTCGTCACCATGGCGGGCATGTCGCTTGAACCGAACGCGCTGGCTCGCATCGCAGCCGCATTCGACGCCTATCCGGATGCTACGGCCGTGTATGGCGATCTTGACTTCCTCGCCGGCGATGGCCGGCTGTGGCCGCTTGCCTTTCCGGCGTTCGACTACGAGAGGATGCTCGAGCAAGGGTATTGTGCGCACCTGTTCGCGGTCCGACGAGAAGCGCTGCTTGCCGGGCTTGAGGCTCGTCCCGACAATCTCTATCGGCTTTTCAACTGCCTGCTCGACCATACCGATCCACGACAAGCGAACATCCTGCACTTGCCGGGAGCCTTGGCGACGCTACCGAAATTCAATCGGGTGAATGCCGCCTCTCGGCTTTCCGCCGCGAGCCACATGCATCTGCGCGTGCGCGGCATCGGGGCGGAGGTGAGCCAGCAGCAAGGCAATCTCTTCCCCGCGGTCCGTATCAAGCGGCCGATCGCGCACGAGCGAGCTACCGTGATCATCCCGACCCGCGACCGCCTTTCGCTGCTGCGCACCTGCCTCGACAGCATTGCGCCGGCGGTCGAACGCTGCCGTGCCGATATCCTCGTCGTCGACAACGATAGTGCCGCCCCGGAGACGATTGACTATTTCGCAAATCTGCGCCGACGCGGCATCCGGACTTTACGGATCGAGGGACCGTTCAACTTCGCACGGCTCAACAATCAAGCCGCCACGATGCTCGACAGTGACGTCTTATGTCTGCTCAATAACGATATCGAGGCAAGCTCGGATGACTGGCTTGAAGAAATGCTGACCCGGCTGGCCGAGCCGGGCGTCGGTGCCGTCGGCGCGCTCTTAACCTGGCCCGGCGGCGTTGTGCAGCATGGCGGCGTCGTCTTGGGAATGAACTTCGCGGCGACCCACGCATACACCGATAGATTTGGCGATGATCCCGGTTTTGCTGATCAGCTACTCATCGCGCACGAATGCAGTGCGCTAACCGCGGCCTGCCTCGTGACCCGCCGAAACGACTATCTTGCCGTCGGCGGAATGGACGAAGCTCGCTTCGCGGTCGCATTTAACGATGTCGACTATTGTCTCCGCCTGCGCCAAACCGGCAAGCGCATTGTCTTCACGCCGCACGCGAAGCTGGTCCACGCCGAATCCGCCAGCCGAGGCAAGGACGATCGGGCGGACCGCCGAGACCGGTTCGAGCGTGAGCTCAATCTGCTTCGCGCGCGCTGGGGCGAGTTGCTCAATGACGACCCGACCTACAACCCGCAGCTCTCACGCGATGGAATCCCCTATAGCGGCCTGGCTTGGCCCCCGGGACCGCGCACCCCCAGGTTCAACAATCTTCCTCCTGCACGCGACATACCGCCAGGATTTTAGCGGCATCGCAGGCCACAGCATCAGGCTCGCCCGAGCCGCCGAGCCGACGACGTCCGGCGAAACGATATTGCTCTTTTGCACGGACGGGTCGGACGGCGGCCGGCTTGTCTCGATCAACCTTGAGGCTTCAACAAATCTTACGCCACCTCGGCGGCAGTTTGGCCGGCACCGATCGCTTGCGCCCGGGCGGCAAGCATAATGCGCGTTCGAACAGGCACCTGACGCTGCGACTTCGCGCGCGGGTACGGCAACTCCCTGATCGATTTACCGTTTGGATAAAGGGCTTCGTGCTCGGCCCAATTGTCGAAATGCAACCGCTCGACGTTGTCGACGAACGTCTCGGCCGGCGTGCTCTCGGCGAGAATCAACGAGTGATCCTCGACCTCCACATGATAATAGGTGAAGGTCGTCGGCACATTGTGCTCACGGACGATGGACGTGCCGTTGACTAGCGCGCCCGCCTGAATCAGAGCACCATCGACGAGGACCGCATGGTCCGGCGAAATCCGGAGATCCCGGGAGGGCACGCCCTCAGCCAGTGCTCCGGCCTTGATGCGGATCGGCAGGACGCGCATCCTGTCGGCGAACCTCGTCGAAACCGTCTGAATACCGAGCCAGTCGACTGTCGCGACTCCACCATTCTGAGTTAAGACCTGGTCACCGCGCGTCAAAGTCTCGACAGGTACTTCGCCAGCCGGCGTGCTAATCAGAGTACCGGCCATGAAGCAGATGGTCGTACTGCCGCTGGTAATGGTCACATCACCGTTATGCCCGTTCAGCTTGCCCGAATACTGGGTGTCGGTCAAAAAAAACGAACGTCCATCGCCGTCCAGGATGATAATCCCGCTGATCGTGTTGCCGTGATCCTGAACGGTCGCAGCGCCAACGAAGGTGTATTTTCCCGTCTCAAGCTCACCCAAATCAGCGCCAATCTTCGCGACCTTGATCTTGTCGCCGGCAAAGATCTCACCGCCGTTCGGATCTTTGACCTTCACGCCGCCTGCCACGTAATCCACAAAATCGGTCTTCGGATTGGCATCGTCAATTCGGTAGCTCGCCTTACCGCCGTAGGCCAATGCATAGGCGTACTGAAACGTCTCGCTAGTCGCCATCGAACCCCTCACTCTGAATGTTATAGATAAGTTAACATTATAAAAGCACGTTAGCGTTCCGATAACCTTTGCGCAATCCGGAATGGGGCCACTGAGACAGTTCAGCAAATTATTGCGATAATCTGCAAATTCGCTTATCGATCACCACTGATAATATTAGCTTTGAAAGATTATTGGGGATGATGATTAGATCGTACCGGTGGAAGCCAGCCGGTGATCAGGAAGAAGCGCAGACATGGCTCGCCACCTACCATCCCATTTATGTAAGTAATAAAGTCCCCCTCCTCGGCCCCGGAGGATCGCAAGAGATTTGGGCCGGTCGAATCTTTGTGCTCAGCCAGACTAGCTGCGCGCATGCCGAGCTGGTCCGGGGGGCAACGGCGGTCTCAGGCCGCGCAGTCGATCACTTCGCCCTCCAAGTCGTGATGGGCGGCTTTGTCGAAATGCATCATCATGGAGGCACAGTAACTGCCCGCGCCGGGGATTTGCTTTTGTTGGACCTTCAGGCGCCGGTTCGGTTGATCCGCGGCACCGATAATGGTCCCAGTGCTGACCTGACGCTCTGGATACCGCGAGCGAGCCTTCCAGCGAAGGTCGCCGATCTGACCGCCAGACATGGCGCGCTGGCCAAGGCAGCCGCCCCGGGCGCTTCCGTGGTCTCCGCAGCCTTGCAGGCCATGCTTGCACAGGTCCACCTTGTCACTGCCGCGGAGATGGATGAAATCGCATCGGGCATTGCGCTGCTGGCGGTGCAGGTATTGACCTTGGCGACGGGACGCAATTCAGCTATTGAGCCTTCGGATTCGCTGCCTCTCGACAGCTTTGTCATCATCAGCCGCTACATTGAGAATCATCTTGCGGCGAAGGACCTGAGCGCCGACAGTCTGGTCAAGACGTTCGGCCTATCCCGCGCCTCTTTATATCGTCTGTTTGAACCAACTGGCGGTGTTGCGTCCTACATTCGCGCACGCCGTCTCGCCCGCGTTCAACAGGAGATCACGGCTGCGGGACTCGGCAACAGACGAATAGCCCCGATCGCCTACCGCTACGGATTTCGCAGCATTCCCGCATTCAATCGAGCCTTTAAGAGCACGTACGGCCAAACGCCCCGCGAGGCGCTCACGGCGAAACGATCAAGCTTACCCTCCCCCGCCGGCTCGGCTCACGCGTTGGGACAACTTGCGCAATGGCTCTTGGACATTTCGTGAAAACTTGTCGCGATAAATCCGGCCGTTGACAATTGGACGACGACTGCAGCAATAGCCCGCGCAACCGATGTCGGTTCATCTACGCCAGCGGATAATGAATTGCATCGCCCTCCACGATTAAGCCGTCTTTTTGATCTGCTTTTAACACACGGTCGTTGTTGTTTTAGCCGCCTGATCGCAGGCATGCACCCGTCGTTTAGCTGATTATCTCTTGCTTTTCTGTCATGTTCGATCTTGAAGACCGTTTCGCTTGGCTGATGCGCTCGATCTGTCCATTCAAATGCCGGAGTCACACCCAGCATGAATGACGGACAGCCGGCAAAAATGCTAATCGAGCAAGGCCGGCGAATTCGAGCGACGGGCGATCGCACAGCTTCACTCGCCGCATTCCTCAAAGCGACGGAGAGCGACCCTTCCAACGTCATTGCAACCGTTGAAAGCGGCTATGATCACCTGCACCTGGCACAGATCCCTCAGGCACGCTCCATGTTCGAGCGCTCGCTCGCGCTGGATCCAGACAACAAGCCGGCCTTGATCGGCCTCGGTCATACCCTGCGACATCTGCGGGAGTTCGAAGGTGCCGCACAATCGTTCCAGCGAGTCCTGCAACTTGAGCCCGGTCATGCCGGTGCCAACGAAGGACTAGGCTATGCACTGAAATCCCTAAGCAGGAACGAGGATGCGCTCGCAGCATTCCAGGCTGCAGTCCGCGCCAATCCGAGAGACATCAGACCACATATTGAAGTTGCGCACATGCTGCGCGATCTCGGCCGGAACGAGGAAGCCGTCACCGCGCTGCGTGACATAGTCGCGCAAGACCCCAATAACACTGCCCGTCTGTTGACGCTTGCGCGTTTGTTGCGGCAAACTGGCGCGACAGTCGAAGCACTCGACATTTTCCGAAAACTTGCGGAACTCGATTCCGCCAATCTCGGCTTCAGAATCGAGCTTGGGCATCTTCTTCGTGAAACCGACCTCATCGACGAGGCGCGGGACGTCCTTGAAAAGGTTCTGCAGCAGGCGCCTCTCGATGTCAGCGCGCTGAATGCTCTCGGGTGGACTCATCGCAAGGCAAGTTCTCTTGAAGCTGCCCAGGTCTGCTTCGAGAAAATTCTTGAGATCGAGCCAACCAATATCGGAGCTTTGCACGCGCTCGGGCTCGTCGAACGGCAGCGCGGCAGCCATGAAAATGCGCTCGTGCTGTTTACCCGCGCGAAGGAAGTCAGCCCAAAGGCCCTCCATATTCGCCTCGAGCTTTGTCACTGCCTTCAGAACTTGAAACGCTTCGGCGATGCCATCGACGAATTCAGGCAGGTTCTGCGCGAGTGGCCCCGAAGCCGCGAAGCTCATCTTGGCCTCGGTTATGTCATGCGCGCTTCCGGCAAGGTCGAGCAGGCACTGGACGCGTTCGATCAAGCCGCCTGCGATGATCCCTCCCACCCAAACGGCTTGATCGAAGCGGGACATACTCTGCTCCGTCTTGGTCGGCCAGCCGAGGCCGAGCAGCGGTTTCGCGCCGCGCTCGATCGATCACCAGGCAACGCCGCCGCGTTGATCGGTCTGAGCTATGCCCTCCGCCGCCTTGGGCGCGCCGACGAGGCGGAAGAAGCTTTACGTCAAGCTCTTCGCCGGGAGCCTGGCAATCACGGTGCGCGTATCGCGCTGGCGCACCTTTTGGAGGCTGGATACCGCCTCGAAGAAGCCGCCGAACTTTTGCTAGAACTCATCTCCAGACAGCCGGAGCATGCCGACGGTCTCGCCGCGCTGGGCAATATCCGTCGGCGTCAGGGCGATCGCAAGCAGGCTTTGGCGTTTTTCCGCCGAGCTTCGAAGGCGGATCCGACGAATATATCTCGCTTGACCGACATCGCGATCGAGCTTCGCGACGTCGGGCGGTTTGAAGACGCCGAAATGCTGCTCGATAAAGTCCTCGCCGTCAGTCGGGCAGATGCGCGGGCGTTGCTGCAGCGCGGGCAACTGCTGCGTCGTCAGGAACGCCGATCTGAGGCTCTTGCCACCTTTTCGGAGTTGCTGAGGCTTGACCCAAACAGTGCGCAGGCCATGGTCGAAGCCGCCGCCGAAGAGCGTGCCCTTGGCCGTCCGAATGTGGCCAGGCAATGGCTGGAAAAGGCATTGGATATCGAAGTCGATCACCTCGACGCGCTGCTTGCTCTGGCCGACATCGCCTTACAGAGTGACGATGCCGATTCGGCGCTTGCGCTGTATCGGCGGGCTGGCAAGTCGCATCCGACAAGCGTCTGGGCTCGGCTGGGGGAAGCGCGCGTCTGCTTTGAGCTTGGCGAGCGCGATCGGGCGTTCCAAGTCGTGACGGAGGCGCGCGAATGCCTTGGTCCTCACCCTGAAATTGCGGGCGTCGAGGTTGAGCTTCTCAGGCATATGCGCGACTGGACGAGGGCCCAGGAAGTGCTCGATGACGCGCTCGCCGAAGCACCGCGGCCGAATTTCTGGTTATGGTCCCACAAAGTGCAGATTGCAACGATGACCGGCCAGTACGACGCTGCCGCGCGTCTCCTGCAACAGGCGCCGGCATCGGACACGGTCGCTGAGGCCCGCGTGGCCCTGCTCGGCGGACAGCTTGCCGAGGCGCAGTTCCGCTACGAAGAGGCGATTTCGCTTTACCAGCAGTCGATCCGCTTGAATTCCGGAGATGCCTGGTCGCACTTCGAGCTCGCCCGCGCCGCCCTCATGAATCTCGATGTCGATGCCGCCCGTGCCGCACTCGGCGCCTTCATCCAAGTCAGCCAATCGTCATTGTTGCTGCGCGGACAGTCGCTCAGCCCATCGCAGAACCATGTCGGCCAGCTGCTCGATGAATTTCTGCTCGATAGTGAGGCTCTGGCGACGCTGCGCCGCATCCGCCTTCGTCCGCCCGATTCACAATTCGAGCCGTTGAGGGAATTGATCAGGCAACACCCGGACTACACGCCCGCAGCGATCATCGCCGCGATCGCGCTGCGCCAGACCGGCCAGTTTCAGCAGGAAGCAAATGTCGAGAGCTCCCTGAAACGTGCCATTCCCTCTACGATCGCGCAGTTCTGGGATGTTACGCCCCCGGAGGACGTCCGCGACTTAATGAAGTCATGGCAAGAGCTTCATCCGACGTATCAGTGGACATGTTTTGACGATCAGAAGGCGGTCGCGTTCCTGAACGAACATTACGGACGCGAGATCGTGGACGCCTATTTCCGCGCGCCATTCCCTGCACAAAAGGCGGACATCTTCCGTCTGGCATTCCTGGTTGCTCGTGGCGGAATCTATGCCGACGCGGACGATCGTTGCCTGATGCCGGTCGACAGCTTCATTCGGCCCGATGCGACGCTGGTTGTTCATCAGGAAAATTACGGTTCCATCGGCAACAACTTCATCGCGGCAACGCCGGAGCATCCGGTGTTGGCTCGGGCGCTGGAGCTTGCTGCGGCGGCGATTCGCCGCGGTGATCGCGACCTCATCTGGCTATCGACCGGTCCCGGACTGTTGACTCGTGCGTTTGCTCAAGAGTGGGCGGCACAGCGACCGGTAGGCCTACTCCGAAGAACGCAGGTGATGAACCTCGGAGAGCTGCAGCGCTCGGTCGGAATCCACTGCCCGGTCCGCTACAAGTCGACCGAACTCCACTGGAGCCGATCGGCCTTCGCAAAGAAGGCCCTCCGCCGGCGAGGCTGAATCAGTCGTCAGCGGCTCGCCGGTGCTTGCAGCATGGCGGCGAACTCCTCCAGCTCCGCTGTCAGGGCATCCTGCCAGACCGGCGTGGTCACTCCGAACTGGTTTTTCAGCCGCGACAGATCGAGCCGAGAGTTACCGGGCCGCTTGGCCTTGGTCGGGAAATCGGCGGTCGCGATCGGAACGATGGACTCTACGGCAAGCTCCACACCGCGCGACTTCAGGCCGGCGACGATGGCGCTCGCCAAGCCGTGCCAGCTAGTCTCGCCGGCACAGACAAGGTTGACCACGCCGCTGTTGCGCACGAACAGTGCATTCAAGTCCGACAGGTTTGGCAGCACGATGCCGGCGATCGCGTCGGCAATCGCGCTCGCCGACGTCGGGGCGCCGATCTGGTCGGCGACGATGCGCAGCTCTTTGCGCTCGCCGGCCAGCCGCGCGATCGTACGCAGGAAGTTGGCTCCCTTGGCGGCATAGACCCAGGACGTGCGCGCGATCAGATGCGGCCCGCCGGCCGACTGGATCGCCGCGTCGCCGGCCAGCTTGCTGGCGCCATAGACTGAGAGCGGGTTCGTGGGACTGTCCTCGCGCCATGGCTTGTCGCCAGAGCCGTCGAAGACATAGTCGGTGGAGAAATGGACCAGCGGCACGCGATGCTGTGCTGCCCATTTCGCGATCCTCTCCGGCGCCTTGGCGTTGACGAGGAAGGCGAGTTCGCGTTCGTCTTCGGCGCGATCCACCGCGGTATAGGCGGCAGGGTTGATGATGAGATCTGGTCGGAAATTGTCGAGCTCTTCAGCGAGCGTCTCGGGCTTAGATAGGTCAAACTCCGCGCGGGGCGGCGCGATGATCGTGCCATGCTTTGCCAGCAACGGCTGCAATGCGCCGCCCACCTGGCCATTGGTACCCGTCAACAAGATCCGCATCAGATTTGCCCATAGACTGGAAGGTTCTTCACGTCGGCTAACAGCGGTGCCACGGCGTCCTTGGCCGACAAAGACGGCTTTTCGACGCCCCAGTTGATGCCGATCGCAGGATCGTCCCAGCGGATCGCGACCTCATCCTTGGGACTGTAAAGATCGTCGCATTTGTAGAAAAAGTCGGCGGTTTCGGAGAGAACGACAAAGCCGTGCGCGAAGCCACGGGGGACCCAGAGTTGTCGCCTGTTCTCTTCGCTCAATTCGACGGCAACATGGCGTCCAAAATTCGGGCTGCCGACCCGCACGTCGACGGCGACATCCAGCACCTTGCCGCGTAGCGCGGTGACCAGTTTGCCCTGCGTAACCGGATTCTGCAGATGCAGCCCGCGCAGCACGCCAAAGCTCGAGCGTGACATGTTGTCCTGCACGAAAGGCCGCGCGATCCCGTGCTCGGCGTAACGGAAGGACTGATAAGTTTCGACGAAAAAGCCGCGCTGATCGCCGAATAGCTTGGGTTCGATGATGAGGACTTCGGGAAGCTCGGTCTGGATGACATTCATTTTACAACACTTCGAAATTGCTGGCTCACGATGCTATCACTGCATTGATAACAACCTTGTGGACTTCACATTATATGTTATGTTTTGTGATAGCAAAACGTGAGGGGCTATGAAGGGCATTATCCTCGCCGGCGGGACGGGCTCGCGCCTTTACCCAGTGACGACGGTCGTATCAAAGCAGCTTCTGCCGGTCTTCGACAAGCCGATGATCTATTATCCGCTGTCGACGCTGATGTTAGGCGGAATTCGGGATATTTTGATCATTTCGACGCCGCAAGACAAGCCGCTGTTTCAACGGCTACTCGGCGACGGCGGCGAGATCGGTTTGCGCTTCGCCTATGCCACGCAGGAGACGCCCCGTGGGCTTGCGGACGCATTCATCGTAGGCCGCGACTTCATAGGCTCGGACTCGGTCGCGCTTGTGTTAGGCGATAACATTTTCTACGGGCACGGATTGCCGGAGATGCTGTCCGCCGCTTCCTCCCGCAATCAGGGCGCGACCGTGTTCGGCTATGTCGTCAATGCGCCGGAGCAATATGGGGTCGTCGAACTCGATCACACCGGCCGCGCGCTCTCGATCGAAGAGAAGCCGAAACAGCCAAAGTCGAACGTAGCCGTCACTGGGCTATACTTTTATGACAACGCCGTCGTCGAGATCGCGGCTCGGATCAAACCGTCGGCCCGCGGCGAGATCGAGATCACCGACGTCAACAACGCCTATCTCGAGCGCGGTGATCTCTATGTCGAGGTGCTCGGCCGCGGCTTTGCCTGGCTCGACACCGGCACGCATTCCTCGCTGGTCGAGGCCAGCCATTTTGTCCAGATCCTTGAGCAGCGCCAGGGCTTGCGCATCGCCTGCCCGGAGGAGATCGCGCTGCGCCAGGGCTACATCTCGCTTCAAGCGTTCGAGAAAGTCGCCGAGAAGACCGCGAAAAGCAGCTATGGCGAATATCTGAAGTCAGTTGCCCGCTCGTTCAAGGCTGATTCCACTCCATGGAGGCGATAGATCATGCGCTTTAAGGGCTCGACCATCTTCGTCACCGGCGGCGCCGGGTTCATCGGCTCGGCCGTGGTGCGTCATCTCCTGCGCGACAGTCACGCTCGCGTGGTCAACATCGACAAGCTCACCTATGCCGCCAATCTCGGCTCGTTGCCCGGCGCGGCTCAGAACCTGAACTACAGCTTCGAAAAGCAGTGCATTTGCGATGGCCCCGGCCTGCGCCGCCTGTTCGAGAAATACCAGCCTGACGCCGTGATGAACCTCGCCGCCGAGAGCCATGTCGACCGCTCGATCGACGGCCCCGGCGAGTTCATCCAGACCAACATCGTCGGCACCTTTACCATCCTGCAGGAAGCGCTGCGCCATTGGCGCACGCTCTCGCCCGAGAAGCGCGAGCAATTCCGCTTCCTGCATATCTCGACCGACGAGGTGTTCGGCTCGCTCGGCGACGACGGCTTCTTCACGGAAACCACGGCCTACTCGCCGAACTCGCCCTACTCCGCGAGCAAGGCCTCCTCCGACCATCTGGTGCGCGCCTGGCGCGAGACCTACGAATTGCCGACGCTGGTCACCAACTGCTCCAACAATTACGGCCCCTATCACTTCCCGGAAAAGCTGATCCCGCACATGATCATCAAGGGCCTCGCCGGCGAGCCCCTGCCCGTCTATGGCGACGGCAAGAACATCCGCGACTGGCTCTATGTCGAGGACCATGCCAAGGCACTCACGCTGGTGCTCGAACGCGGCGTCGTCGGCGAGACCTACAATGTCGGCGGCCGCAACGAGCGGACCAACCTGCATGTGGTCGAAACCATCTGCGACCTCCTCGACGAGAACGCACCGAGCGCACGGGGCCCGCGCCGCGACCTGATCACCTTCGTCGCCGACCGTCCCGGTCACGACCGCCGTTACGCCATCGACGCCTCGAAGCTGGAACGCGATCTCGGCTGGCGCGCGGACGAGAACTTCGAGAGCGGCATCGCCAAGACCGTGCAATGGTATATCGATGAACAGCCGTGGTGGCGGGATATCCTGGCGCGGGGATATCAAGCCAGACGGGTCGGGCTCACCCAGTAGGCCGGAGTGAGGCGACTTTCTGCCTCAAAAACCCGCGTTCGCTCAATCGAGGAAGAGATGCACAACACCGAGATCAACAAAATATACGAGACCTATGCACCTCTTACCGACCAGGAATGGCGGTCAGATCTGGTCAGGAGCGTCAGAGAGCCTTCGATACGAGGCATCGCCTTTCCTTCATTTCCGTCAGCCGACCTGCAGCGCCATCTGCAAGGAAGCTCCAATGAGATGGCGATCAGAGGCGCACTCGGCTTTCGCGAGCACTGCATCGGCGTCTTGAACGCCAACGGCGCCTCCTTCTCCAAGGACAGCATCCTGATCGACTTCGGAACCGGCTGGGGCCGCATCGCGCGCGCTTTTATGAAGGATGTGCCTGCGTCGAACATCTATGCGGTTGAACCGTTCGACTTCATCGTCGAAGCGCGCAAGGCGAACAGCTATATCAGCTTCGTCAGAACTGACCCGTTGCCGCCGCTCCCGTTCCGCGACGGATTCGCGAGCCACTTGGTCACGTGGTCGACCTTTTCACACTTTAACCAGCACTATTTCGATCGGTGGATTTCCGAGATTGCCCGCATTCTCAGACCAGGTGGCGTTTGCTTCATAACAACTCTCGGCGTTCGGTTCTTGGAGGACCTGAAGGAAGCACACCGAAAGAAGATCGATGGTCAAGAGATACACTTCTGGATTGATCTCATTCTGAAGCGGCTCCCCTATAACACGATCGACACTGCAATAGCGGAAGTGAGGTCCGGAAAGTTCTTTTGGCTGCCCTCGGATTCAGTGGCGCGCAGCGAGTTTGCAGAGTGCTTCGTTACGGACAAATATCTTTCCGATAAGTTCTCGGATCTATTCGCTGTCATCGACTATGCTGATCGCGGACAGCTCGCTCAGGATTGCATCGCACTGAGACGAAAGTAAGCCGTTGTGCCGCAGCTCTCAAAAGACGTTTTCGAGGGAGACGACGGCCATCTCTTCCTGGTTGGTGGCAGCAACGACGTCGCGCGTCTTTTCTCCGAATCCGACCACAATCTCCAATTGGTTTGTTCTGCATGGAAAGCTCTGCTGGCTAGCAGGAAGAAAGCGGCCATAGATAAAGGAATCAAATACTTTCACTGCTTTGTTCCCGACAAGCTTTCGGTGCTCAGGGCAAAGGCGCTCGCCATCACCTCTCAAATGAGATTTCCGGCCGAAATCCTGGAAGGGAGCAACGATGCCGAGTTGCGTGGGATCTTGGTGCCGTTGACGGGGTATCTCAGAAAGCAGGCAGGCAACCACGAAGTATTTCATCGAACCGATACTCATTGGACGGTGGAAGGCTGCTTCAGTGCCTATCAGATGCTGTGCTCCTACATGGGAATACCGCAAAAGGCAGATCTGATCATGCGAAACGCTCCAGCCCGCGAGGGCAGCTGGGATCTGGGCTCCAAGTTGACGCCCCAGCGGTTCGAGACGATGCGGTTCGGACGTTTTGGCATCGGCGCATCCCGGGTCGAGGCCAACGATATCGTGACCGCGCGCGAAACGGGCCGAGTGCCGAACGATCTGTCACTGCACGTCGGATCGATCGTCGAATATCGCAATGAACGGCCGCCTCTGGCGAAAGTACGGCTTCTCGTGTTCGGCGATTCTTTTTTTGAGTATCGGCCTCATATGCTCACCGGAATGTTTGCCGAGACCGTCGATGCCGTAATGTTTGTCTGGTCGGCCGCCATCGACTGGAAATTGGTCGACGAATTCAAGCCGGATATTCTACTGACGGAGATTGCGGAGCGATTTGTTCGCGTTGTACCAAAGGATGACATCGATATCAGGCGCCATGCGACCAACAAACTTCAGTCTGTGTTGTGTTCGCACTCCGAACCGAGATCCTCATAACCGGACACGGGAACCGCGTAGCCTCCGAGCGTGGAACAAACTTCGGCGATGCGAGTTCCTGCCCCTCATGTCCTGCGAGGCGTATGGAGCTGGTTGTTGAATGACCAGAACCCGCATAGACGTCTCGAAGGCGAATGAATGGCCTCCCGCTCCTGTCGGAACTGCAAATGTCAGCCATCTCGTACCTATCAACGCGTCGGACTCTCCTACGAGGACTTCTCGCCACGCTGCTGCTTCCCAGGCGGAGTCACGCAAGAACTCGATGCCCGATCTTCGGAGCCATAAGGTGGGACGCGCAATACTGCAACACAAAGGGCGAACCCTGTTATGAAGAAGAAAAAGCTCTGAGCCCCCAACGCTGGCAGTTTCGTGCGCCGCTCCATAGCCGTCTGACTGATTCCAAAACGTTGCAATTCAACGCTACTGCCGACTCGTTCGACCACGAGATACGGGTCGCTCACGAGGCTGGTCTCGGCTACTGGGCATATCTGGCGTACGGCAGCGATGGCAAACTGGACCTCGCACACTCGATGATGCAGGGGCTGAATTACCATCGTCAAAGCGGCATCGCCGATCAGATGAACTATTGCCTGATAGCGACCGTGGACACGCTAGGTCGCGCCAACGGATTCGACGAAGCGACACAGCGTATTTGCGATCTCTTTTCGGACCACAACTACCAGAGAACGCAGGACGGCAGACCGGTTCTGTTCCTCTATTACCTCGATGCCTTATTGCCGTCATACTGGAACGGTTCGCCCGCCGCGCTCGGGAAATCGCTGTCTCACCTGCGAAACCAGGCAACTTCTTCGGGCAGTCGAAATCCGTACATCGTACTTCTGCACACACCGCCTGCTGCAGCTGAGGCGGTGCGAAAGCAGATAGGCGCCGATGCCATTTCGACCTATGGGATAAATTTCGGGCCAAACCGATCTGGCAGTTATCCCGAGCTCCAACGGCACGTAGAACAATATTGGGAAGATGAGTTGGCTCGTACTTCGAGCGGCGTGGTGCCGACCGTGATGGTCGGCTGGGATTCGCGGCCGCGAAAGGAGAACCCTCCCGCTTATGACAAACGAGATTACACGCGCATCGACAAGGGCGCGCATGCAGAGATCGCAACCCCTAGCGAGTTCGCTTTCGCCTGCCGACAGGCGGCGCGCTTCATGTCAAAGCACCCGGATCGTTGCCCCTACCAGATTGCGCTGATCTATTCCTGGAATGAATACAGCGAAGGTGGAGCACTGGCCCCGACCTTGGGGGATCCGTCCGCCTCGATGTTGAGAACTGCGAGCGAGGTTCTCAAGACCTGTCACGCGGGAGAGAACTGAACACCGCACACGGCTCCGGGTCCACGATGCGCACTCACCCGCGATCAGCTACGGCTTTACAACCAGATTGTTCGACAGCAAGAACTTGCAATATGCCGGGTAAAGCGTCGCATAGCGCTCATGGAGCGTCTGGGCGTCAACTAGATCATAGAGACGACCGACGTTGATGCCATCCAGATCAACAATGCTAACAAATGGCATGCCCAGGAACCGGCACATATCCTCGGTCCTCGTATCGTGGCAGATGACGATGGCGGGAACACCGCGTTGCAAGGCCACCATGCAGCCATGAAAGCGGCTACCAAAGACAAAATCGTAGGTCTGGATCTTGTCAAGCCACTCATCCACGTCGAAGAAGGCACGCACGTGATCTGTGGCCCAACTGCGTACCTCGCTTTCGGGAACGACGTTTGCCAGGAATGCTGACATTTCCTTCAGCGATTCCTCGACCGCTCTCGCCTGCTTGTCCGCCAATCTGATCTCGGACTGTTCGCTTTGGGCGATGAAATCCGCTTTCCAGGCTATTCCCGTGCCGTAGATCTCCTGCACGAGCCGGCGCATCTTCTCCTTGTCGAAGGAATGAACGACAACGTCTCGCGACGCATTGATCGAGAGGCGCTTGATTTCCCCAAACGGCCGTCGATTGATCTTCATGCCATCGGGTCCTCCCATGTAATAGGAAGGACAGCCGGTCACGGTTACATTGAGCACACCGCGATTTGCCAAGACGTCCCGCGTGTAGGGACCGCGAACGCCGATGCTGACGGCCCGCTCCGCTATGACCTTCACGAACCGCTCAGTACCGGGCATCAGGCTGATGTTTGGATCGTAGTTGTTGGACTGAGCTCCCAAGCCGACGATCGCCACCGGCAAATCCGCGAGCTCAATGTAGTTCGCCATGCCTCCAAAATCGAACTTTGGGAACAAGAAGTTGGCCGCCGCCACGACGATCATGTCGAAGCGTTCGTGCACCTCCCTGGGGTTGATCCGATGATCCCAGGAGATATCGTCGTATACAATTCGATCAAGCAAGCCATGGGCAATCAGCTGGTTGCCAGTGTTGCCGCCGGTCTTCGCCAGCTTTGAAATCGGATCCTCGCCAGCCTCCGCGGATATCCTTGGCGTTGCTCCCAACAGAAAAATGTTCACAGCTTTCCTCCGGCGGTAATAACAGCCATAAACTCGTGTGTAGCCGAATTATTCCCGCGCATATTGCTCCTTATTGTCACCACCCAAATAAATCTGCACCGTAACGGAAGCCGCCATCCTACCTTCCCTTGATGGCCGATTTCCATTGAGCTGCATCGGCGTCGTACTCAGCTGCAGGCGACCGACCTTCTCCGCCACCGATCGATAGAAAATGTGCTTCCGCCGAGCTCACCCGGCCTTCCTTCACGGCCGCCGCGACGTCAGGATATTTGCCGAAATACCATTCGGCATCCACCGCTGGACCGCCGCCTCGGCGGCCTTCGAAGTAGCCAAAGCCTATATAGTGCATGTGGGCACTTTCAAGCTCCCCGCGAGAAACTGCCCTTGCAACATCGGGGTTCTCCCGCAGATAACCATCTTCATCGAACTCGGCGGCCGCGACCGCTATTTGCAGCAACAGCTTCAACAATCCCGCCGGAACTGCGATCGGACCAGGGCCGTCGAGCGCGGATTTGTCGAGGTTGAGTGCATTCATCAAGGATTGAGCGGACGGCACAAACATCAAGCTACCCCCAGATAGTCCCCTAGTTGAGATATCGCGATCACGCCTTGGCAGGCGCTTCCGCCGCTGACTGCTTTGCTACCCGCTTCGGCTTTTCGGCCTCCGCCGTTGTCCCCAACAATTGCGCGGTCACCTCTTCGAGGTACGCAGCCTGCGATTTGATTTCGCGGTCCGTGAAGCCGAACCGCTCGCGGGCGATACGGTGCATGCTTTCGATCTCCCCGATATGCTTCTGCGCCTTCATTGAATGCGTCACGCTCGCGGCGTGACGACGGTGAATGTTGAGGGGATCGGCAACGTAAGCGATCTTGGCGCCTCGCGTGCCGAGCGCCTCCAGATAGATGCGCCAGTCGCCGGCCATGCGAAGGTCGCGAAGGTCGCCGCGGCAGGCCTCGAGCGCGCGCAACAACGTTTCGCGGCGCCACAGCACCGAACTGACGTTCAGGATGGTGTTCTTGACACCGAGATAGCGGGTCACGAAATCGCGGCCATCGAACACCTCGGTCCGCGATAATGCACCTGGCTCGATGCTGGCGTAGTAGGGCTTGTAGCTCGCATAGAGGTGGGCTCCGTCGGCATCGATGGACTTCGAGTCGGTGAAGCCGAACGCAATGTCGGGATCACCGCTCATCAGGGCGAGCAGGCTCGAGAGGAAGGTGGGCTCGGCGAGATCGTCGGCTTCGGCAATCCAGAGGAACTCGCCCCTCGCCATCTCCGCTGCCTTGGCCCATTGCGCGAACACGGAACCGGAATTCTGCTCATTGATGACGAGTGTGAGATCGCGCTGGCGCTCGTCAGCGAGCTTCATGATCACGGGGATACTGTCATCGGAGGAGCAGTCGTCCAGCACGATGATCTCCTCGACTGGATGATTTTGGTCGAAGATGGTGTAGAGCCGCTCCGGGAGGCAATGCGCGTAATTGTAGTTGGGAACTGCGACCGAGATGGTCGGCAGCGACGGCACGGCAAGCCGGAGCAGATCGCGGACATAATCTGCGAACGCGAATTTGGTTTGGATAATCTCGGTCATGCGGGCGCGCTCGGCTTCTGATGGCGCCTGGCGCAGGAACTTCTCCACGGCTCGCGCCATCGCGGGCACGTCGCAATACGGCACGACGCGGCCGACGTTCTCTTTGAGAAGGAAGCCGGGGATGCCGCCGGAGTCCTCGAAGGCAACCACGGGCACGCCAACGCTGAGCGCCTCCAGCGCCACTGTCGGGAACGGATCCTCGCGCGAGGTCAGGGCGTAGATATCCGAAGCGGAATAGAGCGCCTGCATGTCGGAACGGAAGCCGGCGAGATGGAAACGGCCGGTGGCCTCGGCGCGACTGATTTCAGGTCCCAGCCATTCTTGCAGGCCGGGATCGATGCCACCGGCCCAGCAGAAATGGACGTTCGGATGCTGTTGCCGAACCAGGTTCCAAACCTGCAGAAACAAATCGAACCCTTTGCGCAGGTCGGCATAGCCGACCCCAAGCACCATCTTGTCGGTGGGCGCGATGCCAAATTCCTTGCGAACCAAAACGGCTTCGGCCGGCGCCGGCTCGATCTGCTTGTAGCTGCCCTGCGCGCGGATCAGGAAGCGCCCGTCACCGGCGTCGAGCTTGAGCGCTTCCACCAGGCGGTCGCGGACGAAGTCGGAGGCGAACACGACGTGCTGCGCGCTGCCGATCGCCATGCGTGCGGCGTCCTCCAGATTCTTCTCGCGAAGAATCCGCGGCAGTTCGTGTACCAGAGAAATGGTACGAAAACCCATCTCGGCGAGGAACTTGGTGGCGCGTCCGCTCGCCGTGGTGTTGGCAACTGCGGCCGTGAACCCCTTCTCCCGGAAGTGCCGCAAGGTCGCAGGGATTTCGGAGGCCTGCTTGAGAACGGTGAGCGGAGCAACAGAAGCGTATTCGGCCTCCATGGCGCCGCCCTGCAGCAATAGATACTCCACCTCAATGTTGAAGGCGCTCCGCAGCGTCCTGCCGATATTGAGCAACAGATGCTGAGCACCGCTCGGGAACGCATCGTGCCCAATCAGCAGAATCTTTGGCAGCGAAAGGTCACGCGTCAGGCCAGTGGCCGCACGCGCCGTGGCGTTCAGGTAAGCCGATCCGAAGTGCAGATCCGGTTCGAGGTAGGCACCCTCGCACCATTCGTTCCAGGCGTTGACGCAGACGACGGCTTCCCCGAAGAACGTATGCTTCTGCGCCTGCTCAACCAGCGTCGATAGCCACGCCTCGTATTTTTGTGGTGTCGATCCCTGGATCACGAGACCGGTGCCCTGGCGGCGTGCGTCATTATCCCAGCTCGGCACGACGGTCTTGATCAACGGAAAATTCGGACACGGCTCCTCGATCGAATACTTGGCGACGTCATCGTAGCTGTAGATCTGGCCCGAGTAGGTGTCGTCGAGAATCTTGGCTTCGGAATTGACCAGCGGCACATACTTGGTGAGCTTATGCGGCGGAAATTCGATCGCACCATCCATGCCGTTCGGAGTGGGATCGTAATCATCAAAGCTCTGGCTCATGATGATGATCGGATCTTCATTGAACTTCTTCGCGAAGATCGAACGCCAACGCGCAATCACCTTGGCGGTATCCGGAATGAGTCGCGGACGATAGATCATCAAGAGCGGCCGGCCCTGGATGCGGATGTACCGCTTGTCCTTGAAGTGCCGGTTGAAATCCGACAACAGACGTTCGTCGTCATCGGCAAGATAGTCCTGCGAGATCAGAACCTCGCCTTCCATGCCGTCCCAGCGCCGCGTCCAGTTCTCGTTCGCCCACATCAGGCAGAACGGCATGTTGATGTCGCGCGCCTTCAGGAACTGTTCGAGTGGCCTCTCCAACAGGCGCTTGCCGTTGAACCAGTAGTAGTAATACACAAAGCCGTAGACACCCGCCGCCTGGGCGAGTCTCGCCTGCTTGCGCATGGTTTCGATGTCGCCGAGCGAGTAGAAGCCGAGATCGCGCGGGATCCGCGGCTGATAGTGATCCTTGAACCGCGGCACGCCGCGCGCGATGTTGGTCCATTCGGTGAAGCCGGTGCCCCACCATTTGTCGTTCTCAGGGAAGGCGTGAAACTGGGTGAGGTAATAGGCCAGGACCTTCGCACGCGGCTTGGCACTTGCGGGCAAGGGACGCAGTTCCTCGAACTGCGCGCTCGGCTTGGTGAAGCGCTTGATCTCGGCCGGGATGGTGGCTTCGTTTTCCGGCGGCGACGGATAGATGCCGTCCTCGTGCCGATGCTCCAGATAGTGCAGCAGCGGATTCTGGTCGGTCTTCCCCTTGAAGTAGCGTTGGATGTAAAATTTTGTATCGAACTCCGCCGACGGGTTTCGTCCTTCCTTGTAGCCGTGGAAGATAAAGTGTTCGAACGGATCGACCCCGGCGGTCGCGACGTCCTGATAGATCTGCAGATAGTATTGCGCGTCGAACTCCGGAATCGGGCTGAACGGACCGATACGATTTTTCAGATAGTGCGCGAGCGGACTCTCCTTCTCCGGTATGCCGTACTTCTCGCGATACCAGGCAGGCTGAAAATACGGACTCGGCCGCCTCCCTTCGGGCTCACCGATCGATGCGTAGTGCAGTAGCGGCTGCACATCCGCGTCCTTCACATCGGGATAGGTCGTGACATACCAGATCGGATCAAAGATCGGATTTGGCTTGCGACCCTCCTTGTAGCCATAGAGGAAGAAATGCTCGAACGGATCGGCACCGACCGCGATCACATCCGGGTAGCTCGTCGCATAGAAATTTTCATCGAACAGCCCTAGCCCCTTGAGCGTGCGCGTCGCACCAGTGAGGTCGATGGCCGGTGCAGCCGGCTCCGGCGGAGGTGAAAGCTCTGGTTGCTTGCTCACGAGTTCCTTGGCGGCCGCACCGTTTGTCTTTGCGACGCTCGTCTCGACCTTGGGTTGAGACCGTGCGATTGCACTGCGCCTCATCCGAGGTTCCTTTTGACCGGCGTCGCGCGCGAGCTTCGAAAGAAAATCAGCCATCGTCACACATTCACTTCAGCGTTGAGCACCTTACTTCGCAAGCGCGAGATTAGCGCACTCTTTCTGTCTCCGATATGAAAGCAATCTTCAGTTGTGCCTGAATTGTCGCTGTTGCTTGCCTCCTTTTTCATCTTTCCGCTCCGGAATGGACAACGTCATTCTTCATCGCTCAGTGTCCACCAACGTCGGGCCTATCGCCTTCAGGCGACGCACTGCGCCTTCATTATTTTGTCGCGCCGCCTGTTGATACCAATGCACCGCCATGTCCTTATCTTGCGCAACGCCGGCGCCCGACATCAGCGCGTCTCCCAGAGCCAGCTGCGCTTCAGCCATGCCCTGCTCTGCCGCTTTCTGAAACCACTCGCACGCTTTCTTCGGATCAGCTTCGCGGCCCTGCCCTCTTCCGAGCATTACTGCGAGGTTATACTGCGCAACCGTGTGTCCCTGCTGCGCGGCGGCCTCGTACCAGGTCAACCCCTGTGCGACGTCCTGGGCGATGCCATTGCCGGTGCAATACATGACGGCAAGCTGAAACTGCGCGGCAGCATTGCCTGAACGCGCGGCCGTGGCCATCCAGGATGCTGCGGCTCCTGCATCGCTCACGCCACTGTTTGGATCGGCGTACAGAAGTGCGAGGGTGTATTGAGCTTCGACATGGCCGGCCTTGGCCGCGCGCGTGAACCATGGGACGGCGCCTTGAACATCCGAAACCCCACCGAACTTGCCCATTTTCATCGCGCCGAGTTGGAAGGCTGCGGGCGCGTAGCCGGCTGCGGCAGCTTCGGTCAACAACGACTGCACCTCCGTAAGGCGGTCCGCCGAGCCATCATGATGAATGAGGAAGAGCGCATAGGCGGTCTTGGCGTCAGGATCTCCGCCAACAGCGGCTTTGCTCAACCATTCTCCCGCGAGTTTTTGATCGCGCGGAACGCCATTGCCTGCGGAATAGAGCCTGCCTAGCTGCACCTGCGCGGCACTGATGCCGCCCTCGGAAGCGCGCTCGAACCACTGGATCGCGGTTTCCACATTACGTTCGACGCCGGAGCCGTTGAGATAGAAGATGGCGATATTGAACGCGGCGGTCGCGTGGCCGTTCTCGGCTGCACGCTCGAACCACTTCGCGGCTTGACGAATATTCGGCGAGACACCGGTTCCGGTCGCGTAAAAGCGTCCCATGAAAAACTGCGCCTGCACGTCACCCCGCTCGGCGGCCCTCTCGTACCAGGTTGCGGCTTCCCGCAGGTCCGGCTCGGCACCTGCACCGTGAGAATAGAACTCCGCCAGCGCCTGGATTGCCGGAAGGTAGTCCTTGCGCGCCGCCTTGCGTAACGCGGTTTCAGCCAAGTCGAGATCTTTTGTGATGCCCTTGCCGTTCAGACGCAACAAACCGATGTTGTAGAGCGCGATCGCATCGTCGTGCTTTGCCGCACTCTGGAATAGCCGCGCCGCTTCGGCGGGAGCCTCGGGCATCCCCGCTCCCTTCAGGTTCATGAAAGCAAGCGCAACCTGCGCCCTCACGTGGTCCTGATCGGCGGCCTTGCGATACCAGATCGCCGCCTGCTCGAGATCCGCGGGAACGCCTCGACCCTGATAATAGACATCGCCAAGAGAAAATTCGGCTGGAGCACACTTCTGGTCTGCTGCGGCCTGATACCATCTAAGCGCAGCGGTGTAATCCTTCTCGCACCCCCGCCCTTCAGTATACAGGTTGCCAAGGATGGTCTGGGCCTCGGCCTTGCCGGCTTCCGCCGCGGCTGCGATCCAGCGAAAAGCGACATCGACATCACTGGCAACACTGGTTCCGTGCGGGAATATGAGGTCATGAACATTCGATGCCGCATCGCCCAGTCGAGCGCCAGAGGATTGACGCCACGTCTCTGGCCTGTTCGGTCCGAGAGTGGCCTTCACTCCATACAGGAAGATCAAGCCGAGCTGATACTGCGCCTCGACGTGGCCTCGCTGGGCTGCGCGCTCGTACCACACCACTGCGTCGGGAATGCTGCCCAAAACCCCTTGGTTCTTTGCGTAAAGCAATCCGATTCGATAGTCCGCTTCCGTGTCGCCATCTTGCGACGCCAGCTTCCAGAGCTTCAGCGCCTCCAGATAATGACCACGTTCGAAGGCGGCCTCGCCGCGCTCAAACTGCTTTCCGCGGGATTCCGAAAAAGCCGGTCGAATCCACTGAAAAAGCGATCGCGCCGACAATGTCATGGCTCACGCATAGCCTCGCGAATGCCCTTGAGCATCCCGCCAAGCAGATACATCCCGACCGATCGAGTGCCGACATTGATGTCGCCCGCAAGAGTCATGCCGGGAATCAGCCGGAAATTGTGCGGCACATCCTTGAAATTGGACGAGTCCACCGAGCACCGCGCCTTGTAGTAGGCATAGTCAAGCGTCTTTCCATCCTCATCCGTCGTAAACGCGCCTTCGCTGATCCAGCGCACCTTGCCTTCAGCCGTGCCGTGCTCCGCGGCATTGAAAGCGTCGATCTTCATGGTGCAGGGGTCACCAGCCCGGATGAACCCGATATCGCGCGAAGCGATCTTGATTTCCGCCTCGAGCTTGGTATCGACCGGCATGAGCGTGATGAAGGGATCGCCTGGCTTTAGGACCGAGCCGACTGAAAGTCTCGCCATGGTGAGCACCACGGAGGGTTCGGCAGCGGTCCAGCGGACGAGATCCTGGTGCTTCTCCGCCTTGTCATAAGCCGATCTCGCGTCGTCGAGCTTGTTGCGCGTCGTAACCAGATCCTGGCTCAATTGTGCAAACCACTGCTGCTTGAACGCATCGCGATCTGCGATCAGCGATCCCAGCGTATTTTGAGCCTCGATCAGGCTGTTGTGCGTGTTCTCCAGCGTCCGCAGCAATTCCAGCCGGGTGTCCTGGGAGATGTACATGTTGAGCTGCGAGCCGGTGCCGTGCTCGGCTAGCGTCGTGCGCATCGTTTCGATCTTCTGCAAAACCTCGTCGCGCTGCCGATATCTGGCATCGTCGCCGCGAAGCTTCTCGATCGTTGCCTGGGTCTGCTTGATCTTCGATTCGAAACTATTGAGCTGGGCGGTATATTGCGCCATCCGCTGATCATAGAGCGCCTTCTGCAGCGCCGCGTACTTCTGGAAGTCAGGGTCCGACTTGTCGGGGAACGCTAGCGGCTGCTGCTTCAGTTCGGCCTCGTCGCGCGCCACTTGCGTCTCGAGGCTCGCGATCTGCAATTTCGCCTGGGTCAAATCGGCCGACGTGAAGGTCGCATCGAGCGTCGCGAGCAACTGTCCCGGCTGGACCTGCTCGCCTTCCCGCACATCGATTGTCTTGATGATAGATGGATCCAGCGCCTGTAGAACGCTGATCTGACCGGCCGGCACAATCTTGCCGTTGATGCTCGAGATGACGCGATCAACTCGCGTCAGGCACATAATCGCGACGAGCGCAACCAGGAACGCCGAAAGCACAAACAGGGTGGCCCGCGCCGCCAGCGGCTCGGCTGCCTCCCGGATTGCGTCGGTCTCCGATTGGAATTGGCGAACGGTGGCGAGCGATGCTTGATTAGGAGACAAGGGTTGGGCTCCGGAAGTTTGCTCTATCATTCCGGTTCGCAGGCACCAAATGCGTGTTCTGCTGGTACCAAAGCGAACTGTAGATGTCGTTGCGCTCCAACAGCTCCTCGTGCCGTCCAATGTCGTCGACCACGCCGCGATTGAGCACCAGAATGGCGTCGGCCGCCGTTAGCGACGACAGCCGGTGCGAGATGATGATCAGCGTCCGGCCATGCGCGATCCGCGAGATGTTGGCGTTCACGATCGCCTCGCTATCGGCGTCGAGCGCGCTGGTCGCTTCGTCGAGAATCAGGATCGGTGGATTGACGATCAGCGCGCGCGCGATCGCGAGCCGCTGCCGCTGCCCTCCCGACAGATTGGGAGAACCTTCATAGATCTGGGTCTCGTAGCCGCGGGGCAGCTTGTCGATGAACTCCTCCGCGCCAGCTAGTCTGGCGGCCTTGACGATGTCATCAAAGGTCGCATCGGGCTTGGCCGCGGAGATGTTTTCCCGGATCGTGCCGCTGAACAGGAAGTTCTCCTGCAGCACGACGCCTACGTTCCGCCGCAGATGGTCGACATCGTATTCGCGAACGTCGATCCCATCGATCTTGATCAACCCGTCGTAGTCCGAATGCAGCCGCTGCAACAGACGCGTGAGCGTCGTCTTGCCGGAGCCGCTCTTGCCCATTACGCCAAGCGTGGTTCCCTGCGGCACTTCGAAGGAGATCCGGTTCAGCGTCGGCGAGACCGCGCCCTTGTATTTGAAGGTGACGCCGGAAAACTCCACTTTGCCCTCAAACGGGGTGCGGACACCGTGTCCGGAACGTCCCTCCTCGGCAGGCTGGTTGACCAGGTTTCCGACGGTGGCGACCGCGCTCCGCGCTTCGTCGTACTGATTGATGAGCTGCGCCATCTGCATCAACGGACCCGAGACCCGCTGCGACAGCATCAGAAAGGCGAACAGCGCTCCGATGACGACGGGGTCATTGGCGATAAGCGCGAGATAGACGCCCAGCGCAAATGAACCGCTTACTGCCAGCCGCTCCAACGGGCGCACGACAGCCTGGATCGCGTTTCCGGTCATCCCTTCTGCAAGCCGGGCCTTCGCAACGCGCGCGACCAGCACGTCCCACATGTGGCGCTGCCTCGCATCGAGCGCGAGCGACTTCACCGTCCGGATGCCGTTGAGCGTCTGAACCAGAAAGGCGCCCTGGGCCCCCTCCGCTGCAAGGACGGAGGACGAGGCCTTACGGTAAGTCGGCAGCATCAACATAAGCCATACGACGATCAATCCCGCCATCGCCAGGACCACCAAGGTCATGATCGGACTGAAGAAGAACATGACCGGGAGGAAGAAGATCAGTGTCGTCGAATCCAGGATCGTGCCGAACAATTGCCCCATCAGGAAACTGCGAATGCGGAACACTTCGCGGATGTCGCGCGCCACCAGACCGACGGCGGTCTGCTCGAAATAGTCTATGGGAAGGTTGAGGACCTTTTCGAATACGTAGGTCGATAGCTTGACGTCAAGCCGGGTCGTCAGGCGATGAACCAGGAATTGCCTCAGGAACGAGAATGCCGCCTCGAATGCGATCATCACCAGCATCGCGAGGCACAGCACATAGAAGGTGTTGTATGCCTTGTAAAAGATCACCTTGTCTGACAGCAGGCGCCAGAACATGATCGGCGCCAGACCAAGCAATCCGAGGATCAACGCAGAGATCGCGACGTCCCGAACCATGCGACGTTCGCGGAACAGCAACGCGGCCACGAGGCCGAAACTGAACGGCTGCGATTCGTCGGAGATTTCATAGTTACGCTTGACCAGGACGACATCCCCGGACCAGATGTCCTCGAACCGCGGCCGGTCGATCACGAGCAGCGCATCTTCGGCTGCATTCGGATCCCGCAACACAACGCGTGTGTTGTTGGCGTCTCCGTCGACACGCAACAGCACCATGTGACTTCCATTGCGCAAGCGAACGATGGCGGGGAGCGCTTTTTTCAGATGCGAAAGCCCGTCCCAATCAAGCTTGACGAGCTTCGCCCGCATGCCCGCCTTCTCCGCGCAGCGGATGAGCTGATCAGGCGTCACTTCCTGGTCGGTCAGCAGGTTGTCTTTGATAAGCTGCGTCGAGGTGAGATGCAGCCCGTGCTGCCGGGCGACGATGATCAGACACCCGAGTGCGGACGGAGCCACTGGATCCGCATCGGTATTTTCGGCGATCGCTTGGATGATCATGAAAGCTCAGTCCATGTATCTGTTATGAGCGTCCGTTACGATCTGCTACGGACAGCCCGCTACGCGACCGGGGGCGCGCCCATTCTTACCACTAACATATATACAACAAAAACGACAGGAATACTAACATTTAGCGTGATGGCAAACCCGCGCGGCCATCGACTGCAGGTTGCACCATCGGCCGAACCGGCACCCGTGATGAGCGTCTAGGCCGACGCTTCCTGAAAATTAAAGCCTGTTTCCAACAAAGTTCGTTGGATGCCTTCGCTGTCGGCCTCGGGCATCAGCGCGAGCGCGCAAACCTCGAAGTTCTCTGTTGTTACCGACACGGTCGGAAAACCCGCCATCAACAGCAGGTTGCCAAGGCGCTCGGCCGTAAATCCAGTGCGATGGGCCATATAGACGTGCCCCTCCTCGATGGCGCGCGAATGGCCGTAGAGCATGTCGAGCGGCCTGATCGGACCGGCCGGCGAATTGTAGGCGACGGCGGCAATCCCGTGCTCGACGATGAATTGAGCGACCGATTCGATATCCGGGCTTGTGATCAAGGCGAACCCATCGGGTTTCAAGACACGATGGAACTGACGCAGCGTCGGAAAGACCTCGTGCGCATAGAGGTGCTCGAGGACATGTGACGACCAGACAGCATCGAATGACTGCGGTTCGAAGGCACCGCCGAGATCAAGGATCGAGCCGAGAACATCGGGCTTGACCTCCGGATCGATGTCGAAACGCACTTCCTCCCAGCCCTGCTCGCCAACCATTCGAGCAATTCGGCGGGCAGAACCGGGGCCGGAGCCCGCATTGAGCAAGCGCTTCATACTGGCGGACAAGATTGGTTCCTGATGCAATCGGGCGTGGGTGAGAACAATACGAATTCCAAGTCTCGACTACCATCACCTGATCGATGTGGCCTGACAAAGGCGTAAATCGCGCCTGAGCCCATCTTCCGGTCACAAAAGCAAAGGCCCCGCGGAAGCGGGGCCTTCACCAATGTAACCTTCAGCAGCCGAGTTAGAGTTTCGGCAGAGTGACGACCTGGTCGCTGAAGTGAAGATCTTCAACTCCGCTGACCGCAACCGACTGATTGTCACTGAAGTGGAGCGTATAAGTTGACGTGCTCGCATCAACGTCAATCTTGGTGACATCAAAGAAGGAACGATCCGCAAAGTCGACGGTATCGTTGCCGTTGCCGCCAATGATCGTATCGTTCCCGGAGTGCGACTGGATGTGGAAGGTATCGTTGCCGTTTCCGCCCTGCAGCGTCGAGTTCGCACCCGCGGCGCCACCATGGAGCCAGATCTGATCGTTGCCGCTGCCACCCTCGAAAACATCGCCCTGCACGCCGACCAAGGTGTCATTGCCGCTGCCGCCCGAAAGCGTGCTGTGCCCGGACGTGAGATCCCTGATCAGATCGTTGCCATCGCCGCCGACCAGCGACTGAGCACCGGTCCCGGCCAGCAGGTAGTCGTTGCCGCTACCGCCATCCAGCGTGTCGTTGCCGGTGCCGCCATAGATGCTGTCGTTGCCGGCACCGCCAAACAGTGAGCTGTTGCCGTGTCCGCCGGTGATCAGGTCGTTACCGCCACCGCCATAGACCGTATCATCGCCACTATCGTGCAGGTGCACTGTGTCGGAGCCCTTGCCCATTGCAACGAATACGTCGTTGTCGGCACCGGTCACGTTGAGCGTTTTGCCGCCGGCGTCATCGAGGATGATCGCCTTCAGATTGGGGGTCGTGTCGACTGTCGTGGAGGTTTTAACGTCCAGCACCTGAATGGTGGGAGCGACCGGCCCACCGGCAAATGGTCCGGATTGAAACCATCCCCTAGTGCCATCCTCTCCGCCATCGTTGAACACACCGCTCTGCTCTAGCGAGTCGATTAATGCCGATCTGACACTCGATTCGATGTTGTTGCCGCTGTGGTGGAGAAATTGACCCAGCTCAGTCTTCGTCAAGTAGGTAACGGCCATGGTACCCTCTGGCAAGATTCCAAGATTTTTCACCGATCAGCTGACACGCCGGTCAGCGCCAATGTGCTGCAAGTTGAAGGTGCTACAACTACAACGAGAGTGAAGAGGCCTAGTCCGACCCGACACAACCCTGTTCAATGTTAAGGTGCATCGCGCCGATTGTTAAGCCATTGTTAGTCGCGCTGCACAATCGAAGTCAAGGATTAAATTCACGCGCGATTAACTCAGATTTGAGCTCAATGTCACGCTGTTGTTAATTGCCGGGCCGGCGATCCGAGTCCGGCCCTAAGGGGCGCCTTTTCGGGTAATTTCGGCACAATCCGCAGCTACAGCCATACGGAATCTGCGGATGAGATATGCGTGAGGATCAGGCAGGCCATGAATCGAGCATCCCGAGAGATGCGATGAAGAAGCCAATTGTCGATGTACGTTAGGTAGTGATAGTGTAACCAGCTGATTTTGCTTTTAAATGTGAAGATTCGTTAGTGTGGCGCCGCATGACCTCTCCCATACCAATGCGGAGGACCATTACTGTTACCCAGCGAAAAGGCGGGGTTGGCAAGACCACGATTGCGGTCTGTATCGCGGCCGAGCTGGCGCGCCGCGGTCATGACGTCGCGCTGGTCGACAGCGATCCGCAGCGCTCCGCCTCGCAGTGGGCCGAGCCGGGCAATCTGGAATTCCCCGTTTACGAAATGGCTCTGGAAGGCACCACCGTATCCGCCTGGGCCCAGGAGGTGCGAAATATCCAGGCCGGTCTCGTGGTGATCGACACCGCTCCGAACGCGCGCGAAATGGGTGCGTCGATCGCCCTGGCAAACCTGATCCTGGTCCCCTGCACCCCCTCCGGACTTGATCTCGACGCGACCGCACAGACGCTTGCCATCATCGATGCCGCACGCGAGCGCCGGCGCGATGCGATTAAGGTCATTCTGGTTCCTAACCGTCTCGATCGCCGCACCCTCGAGGGCCGACAACTGGTCGAGGAGTTGAACGAGTTCGGTGAGATCGTCGCGCCTCCCATCGCCAGTCGCTCAGCATTCGTCCGCTCCTTTACAAGCGGTCAATCGGTCGCGAGCTTCATGCCCGGAGACGCGGCGGATCAGGAGATCCAACTGCTCGCAGACGCAGTAGAATGGGCGGTTGGAGAGGACTAGCGCGATTTCCACCACTCCCGCCGAAGCCGACGATCGCGCGCGATGTCTACGAAAAGCGTCCGCGACATATATGCCGGCCGCTCGGAGCGAGTTTGTACACGGTCAATCAAGCGTTCGGATCGTCGCAACATCCAACGCCCGTCCCCGCAACAACGCTCAGCCGTGCCGGCAAGCTCTTTGGGTGCCGGAAGCCCCGCCATGGTGTTTGCGATTGTCGCCCCAGTGGAAGATCAGCTAGCTGCGGTCACGAGGGCTCAACAAGGATTGATCAGGCCTTGCGCGCCTGGCTTACGGGAAAGGCCTCGGCCGAAGCTTCTTCGAGCCGCATCTTCTCCAGCAGGAGATCCGTGACGATCTTCCGCAGCCGCTGGTTCTCGAGCGTGAGTTCCTCCAGCACACGGCGCATTTCATCAATCGTTGGCGAGTTGGCCGGCACCTTCCCTTCACCCGCAGGATCGGACGGAACGACCGCATCAGTCCTGCGCAGAGGCAGTTTCCGCCAACGATGAAGCGTCATCACGCTTACCCCGAGCGCCTTGCAAATCTCCACTTGGGAATTGCCCGCTCGCGCAAGCTCGTCTGCTCGAACGAGCTTCAACAATATCTCCTCGTGAGAGTGCTTCTTCATCTTCCCGCCTAAACGCGCTCGGGCCGGCAGCTAGCGGCCGGATCCGCCACCCGACATAGCCGAAGACTCGGCCCGAGCGGCATCACAATTATCATAAATACCCACAGTCAGAAACGAGAGATGAAACACCGAGGGCATCGCTAACGCCCTTGCTCCAGGTAGAATGTTAGTCATTATCCGCGCAAGCTAGCCGTTCGTGTTAGATGCGGTGCAACCTGATTTTCATAGCGGTAACCGCGTATCAATTTGACCTCGTTCGCCGGTCGTGTCGCGTGAAACCAACCTTCCGCTACCAGGATCATCACGATCCGAGCCCGCTTCCTTGATCGCTATTGGACATCATCGGCGCTCCACGGCAGAGCGCCGCAACAACGTTGTTTCGATCGCATCGCCACTTAACAGTCGAACCGCTCATATCCGATTGCACTGCGAGGTCAATTGAGCGAAGCGCACATTCAAGCGATTTCTTCCGAAGGCACCAAACAAATGGTTTCCTCCGAAGGGTCTCGAAGATCAGGATACCGCTGCACCAGGCCCAGAACTATCTCGGCCCATGACCCCTGCATGGAATTTTCGGCTCACTTAATTCGAGAAGTATGAGCTGTTTTAACTATATGATACCCTAGTCAGGGCGGAACCGCGGGTCAACCACCAATGGATTCCCACCTCAAAATAAAGACTACTGCGAGCATCGCCTTCATTTTTCCTCTAGCAATCCCGTAATCATCGCTCTGAACACTGCTATGTGATGGCCCTGTTAACAAAGCTCCACAGCCTTCTTTGATCTCTCTACCCGAGCGAGACGCTAGCCCGCCGACGCTCACGAACGCTTGAGGCGGCCATCTCCTTCGATCTTATGATCGACTGCCGGTGCACAGGCGGAGCCAGGCGGCGCTCAAACCGTCCGGTTGCGCCCTCGCATTCACCACTACGAGAACGGAAACACGATCGCCGCGCCGTACGAGACTGCCCGCAGCCTGCAGCATGTCGAGCGGTACGGTATGTCAAACATTGACGCGCTCAACCGTCATCATGCGGTAAGCATCGTCACATGCCGACCGCTTGCCTACGGCACACCTTCGGATTGCAGGCCTGCACCGGCGGCCTGCCACATACCCAATTATTTTCTTTTAAATCACGCCGATTTAAATATATTTAATTTGCTTGGGGCCGGCGACCACGTCTCCGGGCAAGCGCGGCTATGACATTTGAGTGGGTTCCGACCTGGAAGATAGTGCAGCGCAGCTAAAGTATCGCAGGAGAGGACAGTGTCCCAGCGTGGCATCCGCAATCTGCCCAATGACGTTACGACCAGGGTTTCGGCCTGGAAAGAGATGATGCCGCCAAGTTCGATCGAACCTTCGAAGCCCCTGCGCGATGGTTCGACGACCGAAATCGCCGGCGAAAGAGAGACCAAGACGTTCCACGTCTCTTCGGGCATGGATTTCGGCCCGTCCCGCTTCGACTGCCCGCATGATTAGTGCGGCGCAAACAACCGCACCGTCGCTTCAACGGACGCGCGAGTCGGATGCATATATTGGATCCTTACCGCGCGCGCCCGTCGATTTCAGCGCAACCGCGACACTGAGGAAATGGCCTTCAATTGGGAATGAGCGCGCAAAGAGAACCCTCTGGCCCGAACCTTACCTTTTGCTTGAGGGTTCTTTGGACGCATGCATCCGGGCATTCCTGGCGAAGCCTGCACACCAACGCCATCTCTACGAGATACGTACTGAACCGCAAACGCAACTCGTGACGGCCGTATTGCCCGTCGAACAGATCATCGAAATCGCTCGCCTCCGGGATTTCCTCTAAGAACCAGCGCCCCCATGCCTCAGAAACTCGTCGCGGTCGTCGCCTGGGCACTCCTGTGCTTTCTTGCCTATGCCTCAGTGTCGCCAATCGGCGCGAGGCCAACACTCCCGGCCTCAACCAGCCTGGAGCATATTGCCGCATTTGCGACCGTAGGCTTCCTCTTCCACTTGGCCTATCCGCGCCACGTCATGTTTGTGTGGCTCGTCGTCATTGGCAGCGCCGCACTCTTTGAACTCATGCAGCTCGTGACCATAGACCGCCATGCGCGACTGGTGGACGCCTTTGAAAAGATGGTGGGCAGCAGCGTGGGCATGTTCTTGGGCCGCGCGGCGCTCTATTTCGAGCAAGCGCTACGCCGTCGGGAGATCTAATCGGCAGAGCCGGCGGAAGCACGAGAAGGGCTGGCGCCGTGATCGCAGCCAGCGCTCCCAGCCGGTGATTCCGCGGCCTCTCGCATGCGCGCCGGGCACCCGAATACTTTCGCGCCCGCCGGCACATCCCGATTGACGAACGAATTCGCACCGATGATGGCTTTGTCGCCAAGGGTCACGCCCATCTGAACGATGGAATTCGGACCGATATAGACACCGTTTCCGATCTTAGTCGGAGCGTAGTCGACCGGCTGCTCGCCGAGCGAGATAGAGCGATTGACGGTATGATGTGTATAGATTTGAACGCCGGCCGATATCGAGCACCAATCGCCGATCTGCAAGCCTCCGCCCGAACCGTCCAGAATGCAGCCGGGTCCGATCCATGTATGCCGGCCGACCCGGACGTCTCCGAGCACGAGCACATTGTCGTACATCGTGGTGCCCTCGCCGAAGCCGTATGCGGCCGCGTTATCCCCTCGCTCTGTGAGGAGATCGCCGATCGACACCCTTCGGGAGAACTGACGTTTCTTGCGCGCTGCGAGAATCTGCAGAAAATGGCGGATGAGCCCGAGCCATTCGTCGACTCGCTGTTCGGACATTCCGGAATTGAAGTCTGGCGACATCCAAAGCCCCCTAGTTCAGCCGAATCCTGGGCGGACTTCATTGTATCACCATCACGCGTCGAACGAGGACGCAACGGGAACCGCCGCGCGAGGCCTGCTGCTTAGCTCGCGTTCTCCGTTACCCGCAGTCGCCGGAGGCCGCAGGTGAACGGTCCCAATACCCCTACGACGCCAGCGAGATTTAATCAATCGTTTTAAATATTTAATTATAATTCCGATTAACCATTCGAGAACGCGCCCGGCATGGTTCCATAACGGCTTGGCCGGCTACGACAACGGCGCGCGCCGGCGCTTGATCAACGGCCCGCAGGCATGCGGTTATTTCGATATCCTCCCGCGCTCCTCCTTCAAGCCTGCACAGCACGATCCGTGAACGAACGGTATCGGCCTATCCAAATGGCCATTAAAAACCTCTGCCATCGAACCGATTTACGGTAGTTAAAATAGTTCGGTTAAGCTATTAAATTGGCGATGGCGATTTTAAATGAATCACTCTCGAGCCGAAGCCTTTCGCAACTGGCGAGCGAACAGTCGCGCGGTGAGTTCTTCGCGGGACTCTTTGCCCTTGGCTGCATAAGCGGCCTCGCAGCACGCGTCCTTCAATCGGTAAACAAGCTTGGGTGGGCGGAGGCCTTCTTTGAGACCTTCGAGGTGAGCATACTCGTTTGGGTATCGTGCGCCGCGGGGGTATACCTCGTTCTTCAAGATCGAACGGTTGGGATTCGTCGTTTGGAGCTCGCCATAGGCGCTGTATTTGCCCTTCTGGTCATTCTGCCAATCGGCGCGTTGAGCTGGCTCGCTGTAACGGCGCTCGGCTTCTACGTCATCATCTTCACCGACGACCCATCATCTCGCCGCGGCGCTTTCATCTTGGTGGCGACCACCGTACCCGTGCTCTGGAGCCGACTGCTATTCCAGTTCTTTGCCGATCTGATATTGCGGATTGATGCCGCGCTTGTCGGTTGGTTGTTGCACACTCCCCGGACCGGGGACGTCGTTGGATTCGCCGATGGTTCGGGAGTTCTGGTCATCCTGCCGGGCTGTTCTTCGCTCGCCAACATGTCGCTTGCATTTCTCTGCTGGGTTACCATGAGCCGATGGGTCGACCATAAGAGATCGGCCTACGATCTGTTCTGGTGCTTATTGGCCTGCGTATCGGTGATCGCGGTGAACGTTACGCGCATGAGCGTCATGGGCTTAAGCCAATGGCACTACGAAACATTCCATAGCGAATTGGGAGCTGCTGTTACTAATACAGTCATCCTGGGCTTGATTGTCGGTTGCTGTCTGCTAGGGGTGAGGCGTGAATTTTTCCAACGTATTTAAGGGGACGCTTGGCGCCGCGCTCGCGCTGGCCATCGGATGGAAGATCGTGCTCCCGCCTGACTATCAAGGCCATCTAAAGGAAGACCTCATTGAATTTCTTGAACGCGAGCACTTCAATGTGGCCGCGACCTCCGAGACCGGAACGCTGATCATCCGAGCTACTGCAGCATCATGCGAAATGCACGTTGCCAAGCTAACCCCCGATGGATCGAACGCGAATCTCATTCGGCATCTTACCGCAGGAGCGCAACGCTCGTTCG
Organism: Bradyrhizobium sp. Ses1; assembly: GCF_059512365.1. Lineage (NCBI taxonomy): Bacteria > Pseudomonadati > Pseudomonadota > Alphaproteobacteria > Hyphomicrobiales > Nitrobacteraceae > Bradyrhizobium > Bradyrhizobium sp. Ses1. The sequence continues at coordinate 103,704 of NZ_JCAMOQ010000007.1, read as the reverse complement.
TCGTCTTTCGCGGCGAGATGTATACGCAGCAACCGGTATTCTGGACCGTGTTGGATTATATTTGGTCCAGATCTCTTCGCGAACTTCGCCTGACCAGAACCGTTTCGCCTGTCATTAGCGTGACGGAGAACACATTTTGCAACGCCGAACGACTTCCGTGGGGTGAGCTTCAACGTCCCACTATAAATTAGGCCGTGAGACTCTTCAGGAGTCTCAAATCCGTCGAAACGCGATTCGTGACTGCTCTTTGGCCGATCCCCCAGATCGATCGGCATCGCCATCGACCTGAGCTGCGGAATGCCGTGGATCGGCCAGTTCCGAGCGACACGCAATGAGCCGGATCTCTGGCCACATCATCGGCGGGCCGGACCACCGCGGTTCGGCCGGACAAAAAGCATCGATATCGATAGCCAAGCCTTAGCGAGCGGGTGGATCACCGGCGTTATCGTCGATGAACCACCACGCCCCAGTTCGCGATCTCAGCGTTCCTTGAATGCGCGCCCGGCCTGATCCCGCAATGGCTTGACCAGATACGACAGCGCGGTTCGCGCCGGCGTCTTGATGAAGACATCGACCGGCATGCCCGGCACCACCTTGGCCGACCCGAGCCTTGCAAGCTCATCCGCCTTGAGCAGGACGCGCGCCGTGTAATAGCTCGCGCCGGTCCGCTGGTCCTGCGTCAGATCCGCCGACACCATACTGACCTCACCGTCGACTTCCGGCGTCGTCTTCTGATTGAACGCCGCAAATTGCATGGTCGCAGTCTGGCCGGCATACACCTGATCGATGTCGCGCGGTGCGAGCTTGACTTCGACCGCGAGGGCGTCCGCATCGGGCACGATGAGCATGATCTGCTCACCGGGCGCGATCACACCTCCTACGGTGTGAACCGAAAGCTGGTGAACGCGGCCGGACTGCGGCGCGCGAATATCGATGCGATTGAGCTGATCCACGGCCGCGGTCTTCCGCTCGGTGAGCTCAGAAAGTTTGGAGCGCGTTTCGATGAGATCCTTGCCAACCTCGGTTCGCAGGTCCTGATCGATCTGGATAATCTGAAGCTCGATTTCGGCGATCTTCCCCTTTGCCTGCGCCATCATGCCGCTCAACTGGCTACGCTCACCTTCCAGCCGCGCGCTGTCGCGCTCGAGCGCAGTCAGGCGTGTGATCGGCACCAGGTTCTTCTGGAAGAGCGTCCTGACGCCTTCGAGTTCCTGGCGGATATAGTCCACCTCCTTCTGCTTGGCCTCGGCCTGACCGGCATAACCTTTGATCTCGTCCTGAAGCTGGGCCTTGCGCTCCTTGAGCTGCGCCTTTTGGCCGCTCCGAGACTGTCGGCGCAAATCGAACAAGGAGCGCTCCGCCGAGATCGCGCGCCCCGCCTCCAGCTTGCTGTCTCTAGCCCGCTCAAGCAGCGTCGGCGGAAATTCGATCTGATCGGCACCGTCGCGCTCGGCCTCGAGGCGCGCTTGGCGAGCGAGCAATTCGTCGAAACTCTTGGTGACGATCGTTGCATTCGCAAGCGTCTGCGTCTCGTCGAGGCGGATCAGAATATCCCCGGCTTTCACGCGGTCACCGTCGCGAACGCGCAGTTCGCCGACAATGCCGCCGGTCGCGTGCTGGACCTTCTTGACGCTTGAATCCACCACGACGACGCCCTGGCCGATCACGGCGCCCGACAATTGCGACGTCGCAGCCCAGCCGCCGATGCCGAAGGTGACGAAGCCGACCATGAACATGCCGACGATGATGTAGCGCTGGATGGAGTGCAGCGCCGGCGTTACTACTTGGCGATCCATCGTCCGCCTCCCTGCCCGTCTGCCACCACCCGGAGCGGTGCTGCTGGTCGCAGCACCTTGTTGAGCACCTCCTCTTTCGGCCCAAACGACTGAAGCCTTCCTTCGCCGATCACCAGGACATGGTCGACCGCTTCGAGCGCCTTCGGCCGGTGCGCAACCACCGCCACAATGCCACCGCGGCGGCGAACGTTCAGGATCGCTTCCGTGAGCGCCTCTTCGCCTTCGGAATCGACGTTCGATGTCGGCTCATCAAGCACCACCAGGAAGGGATTGCCGTAGAGTGCCCGGGCGAGCCCGATGCGTTGCCGCTGACCGGCAGATAGGGCCATTCCGCCCTCGCCGACCTTGGTGGCATAGCCATCCGGCAGCGAGAGGATGAGATCATGCGCGCCGGCTGCCTGTGCGGCATCCAGCACCCCCTGGGATGTGGCCTGAAGGTCGAACCGCGCGATGTTGACGGCAATGCTGCCCTCAAACAGCTCGACGTCTTGCGGCAGATAGCCGATGTGCTTGCCGAGCGCGTCGGGCGACCATTGCTCCAGCGCCGCGTTGTCGAGCTTGATCTTGCCGCGCAGCCGCGGCCAGACGCCGACCAGGGCCCGAACCAGCGTCGACTTACCGGACCCACTGGGGCCGATAATTCCCACGCCCTGGCCTCCTTTCAACTGAAACGAGACATCGGAGAGGATCAGCTTCTCTGAATCCGGCGGCGCGACATAGAGCTGCTCCACGACGAGTGCCTCTTTGGGCGCAGGCAGGTCAAGCGGCGTAACCTCGTCGGGGAGGAGCTTCAGCAAGCGATCCAGCCGATGCGCCGACTGTCGGGCGCCAACGAATCCCTTCCAGTTCGCGATCGCCACCTCCACGGGCGCAAGCGCCCTCGCCGTCAGGATCGAGCCGGCGATGATGATGCCGGCTGTCGATTCCTGGTTGATGACGAGAACTGCACCGACCGCAAGAACAAGCGACTGCAGAAACGAGCGAAAGAACTTCGAGAGCCCGCCGAGCCCGCTTGCAACGTCGCTCGCCTGCTCATGCGCCGAGAGATACTTGCTGTTGACATCCTGCCAGCGGAGGGCCGCCTGCCGTCTCATCCCCATCGCCTGCAGGACCTCAGCATTTCGCCGCCCCTCGGCAGCAAGTGCGTTGCGCGCGACACCGAGGCGCGAGTACGCCCTTGCCGGACCGCGCGTTCGCGTCTCCGTCAGCACTGTGATTCCGATCAGCACCAGCGCGCCGATTAGAGCGGTCACGCCGATCCAGAAATGGAACAGGAAGCAGATGCCGAGATAGATCGGCATCCAGGGCAAATCAAAGAGCGCGGTCGGGCCGCCCCCGGACAAGAAGCTGCGGACCTGATCGAGATCGCGCAATGGCTGCATGCCGTCACCATCGCCGCGCGTCTTGAGCGGCAGGCGCACGACAGCATCGAACACGCGAAGCCCAAGCCTCTCATCAAAGTAACGCCCGATCCGGACACTGATCCGGCTTCTGACCAGGTCGAGACCGCTCTGGAACAGGTAAAGCACCATCGCCAGCACCAACAACGCAACCAGCGTCGGGATGCTGCGACCGGGCAGCACCCGGTCATAAACCTGAAGCATGAAGAACGAGCCGGTGAGCATCAGCAGATTGCTCAGGCCGCTGAAGGCGGCGAGGCTCCAGAATATCCGGCGGCACGAACTCAGGAATGCCGATATCTCGGATTGAGGCTCATCGTAGAAGTCGGCAGGACGAGGCGGGCGGGCAAACAGCCGCGCTCGCACGACCTCGACAGAACGCTCCCCTAACCTCGTGAGCTCTCGCGACGATGATCGCGCCCGCTCTGCCAGAAGTCCTAAGGCGGCGATAAATATCGCCCATCTCGATACTTCCATCTCCTCAATGTTCACCGACGGAGAAGCATCTCCCCGCCGTCCCAAATTAGTCATGGCACGTGTCCCCTAACATGCGCCGTGGAGATTAAATCTCCACGGCGCCCAATGTTCTACGACTTATTTCGTCCCTTCGCTTACGCGAAATGGAAGTCGTTGCTCTGCAGTGCACCAAGCTTGGTGTTCTTCAGCGTGAGCGAGTCAGCTCCGTTCGCGATGACCACGTCCTGCCCGACCTGCGAAGCGTGGTTGAGAACGCTGGCAAAGTCGCTGAACGCACTCTTGCTGAACTGGATCGTATCGTGCGAAGGCCCGGAAGCAGCGAAGTCCTTGATGACATCCTTACCGAAATTCGCAGCGAACACGAACGTGTCTGGATGACCCTTGCCGACGAACAAGTCGTTGCCCGATGTGCTCGTCAGCGTATTGCTGCCTGTCGAGCCAAGGATCGCGCTACCCGAACTGGCCGTTGTGTGACCGGCACTGTCGACCCCTACCGCTTTGAACGAGTGCACGGTGTTGGATACGGCAGACGTGCTAGTGAAGCTCCAGTTACCGTCGGCACCGGCAGTCGTCGTCCCGATATACGCCTTGCCGTCGTACATCTTGACTTGGCTGTATGCATCAGCGGTCCCTTTCATCGTAACCACATTGCTCGAGTCCGTGGTGAGCGAACTGAAATTCACCGCTGAAGCTGGAGTGGTTGGGGTCGTCGGGGTCGTTGGCGTTATCGGGGTCGTGCCCGGAACACCGATGGTGTGATCGCCGTTGAGATCCTGATGGAAAATAGTCTCATACGATTGGACCGTTGTGCTGTTGGCAGCAAGAGCAACGCCGCCGGTCGGGTACGACGTGAAGTTGCCCTGACTATCCGTAGCCCAGAAGGTGAACTGTCCGCTTGAGTTTTTCCACGCAACATCGTAGCCGCCGCCATCTACCTGGACTGAGCTGATTGGAATCCAGTCCTGGAACTGACCGGTTGTCACGGCGGCGCCGCCATGTTTCAGCTCGGGACCGTTGCTACCGAGGAAGTAATTGTTGCCGACCTGGACAACGCCAGTCGAGCCAGACGGTGTCGACGGTGACGTTCCGCCCGGAACACCGATGGTGTGATCGCCGTTGAGATCCTGATGGAAAATAGTCTCATACGATTGGACCGTTGTGCTGTTGGCAGCAAGAGCCACGCCGTGGGTCGGGTAGGACATGAAGTTGCCCTGACTATCCGTAGCCCAGAAGGTGAACTGTCCGCTTGAGTTTTTCCACGCAACATCGTAGCCGCCGCCATCTACCTGGACTGAGCTGATTGGAATCCAGTCCTGGAACTGGCCGGTTGTCACCGCGGCGCCGCCATGTTTCAGCTCCGGACCGTTGCTGCCGAGGAAGTAATTGTTGCCGACCTGGACAACGCCAGTCAATCCAGACGGTGTGGTCGATCCACCAGCGATCACCGAATGGAAGGGCTGCGACGCGGCGCTGACATTGCCCGCGACGTCCGTTGCCTTCGCGATGAGGTCGTGAGTGCCGTCCGACAGAGCGCTGGTGGTGACGCTCCAGCTCCCGTTCGTCGCCGCTGTGGCGGTACCAACGACATTCGACCCGTCATAGATCTTGACAGTGCTGCCAGCCTCGGCCGTTCCAGACAACTGCACGTGGTTGGTATCGACAACAGAGTTCGCCTTCAACGCCGGCGCGGTCGGCGCCGTGGTGTCGATGGTGACAGCAAGCGCTGCCGATGTCACGCTGCCGGCTTTTGCCGCCGGATCGGTGCTGCTGGTCGTAGCCGTGAAGCTATGAGCACCGTCCTTCAGCGCCGCGGTCGTCAGGCTCCAGTTGCCACTGGCGTCGGCCTTGACCGTCCCGACCTGCGTGTTGCCGTCGAACACCTTGACCGAGGCGTTGGCCAGGGCAGTGCCTTTGAGCGTCAGAGTGTTGTCGTTGGTGATGTTGTCGCCGGCCGTCCCACTATCGTTTGAGAAGGAAACGATCTTTGGCGTCGCGGAAGGCTGCGTCGGCGGCGTCGTCGTCGGGCCACCGATCACCGGATCGAGCACCTGCGAGGCAGCACTGACATTGCCAGCAGCGTCAGTCGCCGTGGTCGTCAGCGTATGAGACCCGGCCGACATGGCGTTAGTGGTGATGCTCCAGGTACCATTCGCGGCCGTCGTACCGGAGCCAACCAGGTTCGTCCCTTCATAGACCTTGATCGTGCTGCCCGCCTCGGCGGTGCCGGACAACAGAACCTTGTTCGTTTCAACGACCGAATCGCTCTTCACCACCGGCGCAGTCGGAGCAATATTGTCGACCGTCACCGTCAGCGCGGCAGAAGCTGCGCTGGTCTGACCGGCCGCATTGGTGGCAGTTGCCTTCAGCACATGCTGGGCGTTGGTCAGCACCGACGTAATATACTCCCAGCTGCCGCTCGCATTCGCGGTGGCCGTACCGATCTGATTCGTGCCGTCGTAGATCTTGATCGTGCTGTTTGCCGCAGCAGTCCCCTTCAACTGAAGCGTGTTGTCACTGGTAATACCGTCGCCGACTTTTCCGGTGTCGTTCGAGTACGAAGCGATCACCGGCGCGTCGAGTGGCGAGCTGGGAGGCGTGCTCGGAGCTCCGCCGCCCTCCACCGGGAAAGGCGGCGGGATCAGATCGCCCGGAACGAGTTGACCATTCACGATCGATGCGTAGCGTACGTTGTCCCACTGCGTGATGTGTATCTTCGCACTGACCTCCTTGAAGAGGAACGGGTCATACTGAAACGGTCCTACAAAATACACGTTGCTGAGGGCTACGTAGTCATCGTGACCAGCGCCTGCATCCGCGTAGATTTTCAAGCCAACCGGACCACCTTCGAACACCACATTGTTGAATGTGAACGTCCCATAGTAGCCGTCTGCAACGAACATCCCAGAGTTCTGGCTACTGAGGCTGGCCACGACCGTCGAGTTTGTGATGGTCACATTGCCTTTGCCGCCGCCACCGACATAGGTCTGAATAGTATCGGCATGATCGGACCCTACTCCCGCGCTTTGAAGGTACGAATCATTGATAGTTACATCTCCGCTTCCCCCGATGCGCACCCCTTCCCTTGAATTAACACGGATGTTGTCGACGTTCGCCGAGCCGGTGAGCAGTACCGATGCTATGGACCCGGAATCTGTAGTACTGAAACCCGAGAGCGTCCCTCCATTTTGAACGACAGTCGCGCTCGAATTCGTAAGGCCACTAAACAACGGGTCATTCCAGCTCAGAGGGATAGTTGCCATCTAGTATTCTCCTGGTAGCTTAGTTCAGTTTGTCCCTGGCACGTGTCCAATTTCGCGGGCGAAACTGAAACGCGACATTTTTCTCCCGATCGCCACCTGCAGAGTAGAGGAAAGGTTTCAAGAAGCGGTTCCTGAACGTGGAAAGAATAGGACCGCTCCGTAAACTTCCGATCAACGTTACCCCAAGTGCGACCTCTGCCGATGCAGCGCCGAGGAGTTCGTCATGGTCGATTGGCAGAGGCTTTTTTAGGACGACATGACGGCCCACCCGAGGAATTTCTTAGCTAGCCTCAGTCAAAGTCTCACCGCGCTAATTTCAATGCCGCGGCAAGCCCTTTCATTCGCTCGAAGATTCGTTCAATGCGCTCGAAGAGCCACACTAGGAACAAATCGATATACTCGGCAAGAAATATCAAACGTTCGCCGTTCGCCCATCTGGATCAGCCCCGCCCCGTCACAAGTTGAACCGCTCGTCAAAGGTCGTCTCAACGTCATTTTGCCGAAGAACTTATTAAATAATCGGCAGTCAAATATATAATTTATACTATATAATCGGACGATTATTTCCTCTGCCAAAATGAACAGCAACGCCGGGCCGGCCAATTGCTCGGCCGGCATTGCGATCGTAAGCGTCGTTCCGCTCCCACCATCTCGCAGCACCTGGGATAGGCGAGTTTCACGATCTCTTTGAAGGGATCGGCTTGTGTCTATGCTTGACCATACGCTTAAGTCGGACGTGACGGCGCGCCGGCTGGAGGTGATCACGGAGACGGGACGCCGTCGTTGGTTCTCCAAGGACGACAACGCCCGGATTGTCGGGGAGACGCTGGTACCAGGCGCGGTCGTTTCCAAGATTGCCCGGCGACACGGGCTGACCCCACAACAAGTGTTCACTTGGCGCGCCTGCAAGCGCGCTACCCGCTCGGCACGCAGCATCGCCTTCAGCGTGGTCACATCGTCGGGGAGAGAATCATCGGCGCCCATCCCGATCAGAGAATCACAATAAGCTGTCTGTGTCTGAACTGCCGACGTGTGGTCGATTCAAATCCCAGCGATCAACCCGCCGCCTGCGGCCGCCAGGTGTGTTGCGGCATCCGCCAGTCGATGCCCTCGAGCAGGTAGCCGAGTTGGGCTGGGGTGATGGTCACAATGCCATCGGCCGACGACGGCCAGAGGAAGCGGCCGCGCTCCAGCCGCTTGGCGTAGAGCGACATGCCGAGCCCATCATGCCAAAGGATCTTGGTCAGCTTGCCGCTCTTTGTTTGCTGGGCGGCATCCTTCGGCTCGGGACGAAACGACCGTCGCCACCGGAGCAGCAATGAGCGCGAAACGCCATATCGCCGCGCCGTCGCCGCGACCTGGCACGGCGCCTGCAAGCTCTCCGGGACGATCTTGAGCTTCTCATCCTCGGACCAGCGCCGCCGTCGGCCTGTGTCCACTACTTCGAGCCGCTCGACTTGGGCACTGCGCCTATCACTGTCCATAAGGACAGTTCTCAACAACACGCCTCACTCGGCAAGGCGGCCTTCACCGGACGGATACCCCAAACCGCGACATCGACCAGCTACTGCCCTGGGCTACCGCGCTCAAGCCCTCAAAGCCGTGGCCTGAAAACGACGCTTACTTGCGACCTGAAATGGGATATGGCCTTCCCGCTTCAACAGGTCCTGCTCTCGCGAGCTGATTCGATATCAAGACGACACTGTAGCGGGCGACAGCGACCTGTTCGACCTTATTCGCCGAGAACGTGTCGACTACCCGGCCTATGCTCGCGCTCGCCGGACAGGCCGGTCGCGGCTTTCTCGTGACCGGGTGGCTTATCTGGATAGCCCCTGATCCAGTCCTTGCGCTCGGACCAAACTTTGCCCCAACCTCCAGCTCCCAATGATCGATTTGATGTGAGTCGGCCGAGCACTGCACGCAAGCCTACGCCTGCAACAAGCTCCAGAAGAACGAGTTGCTTGCGCCATCCATGGAAATGGTCGCGGATGAGCGTTGCCTTGCCCCTGAAAAGCAAAAGCAGCTTGTCGGCCCGGGTCGCAGAAGCCTTGCCAACGTCGTGGACGATACAGGCCTCTGGGCAGATGATCGGACGAAATCCCGCTTGCCGAGCGCGGAAGGCGAGGTCGGCGTCTTCGCCGTACATAAAGTAACGTTCGTCGAACCCGCCGAGCTTCAGCCAGTCATCGCGCGGAACCAAGAGAAGGCAGCCGGTAACAATGCCAACTTCCCGTACCGTATCGCGACGCCAATCACCCATAGACTCAGGGTCGAACCATGACGAGTGACGAAATATCGTGCTCAGACCGAAAGCAAAGCAGGTCATACTCCAAACGGTAGGCAGCGCCCAGCAAGATGACAGCTCAAGTGTGCCATCGCGCTGGACCGCCCGTCCACCGTAGAGCCCGTGGCCCGGCCGTAGGCGCGCAAATTGTACCAGGCGCTGGATTGCGTGATCAAGCACGACCGTATCGGGATTTAAGAGGAGTAGGAATTCCGCATTCGCCCGTGTCGCGGCCAGGTTCACGCCTCGTGCGAAACCGAGATTTTGCTTCGCCTCGATCAGTTCGACTTCGGGGAAGCGGGACCGGATCATATCGACTGAACGGTCAACTGAGCCATTGTCGACCACGATCACCTGCTGCCTGAGGCTGCCGCGCTGTTCATACAAAGAGCGCAGGCATTCGTCGAGCAAATGCTCCGTATTGTACGAAACGATGAGAACGGCAACATCGGCGGGCGGCGTAATCAAGTGGGAGATCCAGCGCGCTTCGGACGAGGTCTTATCGGTCGGGCGGGTACACCACCGCAGATCATGTTTGCTGGCAGGTCGCGCGTAACTACCGATCCAGCGCCAACGATACAGCCCTCACCTATCGTAACCCCCGCGGTAACAACCGCGTTGGCTCCAATCCAGGCCCCGGCGCGAATGACAATATCGCGCTCGTTCTTTGGCTGAAAAGCCGGGGGCGTACCTTCTACCAAACCATAATCAGACGCTGTGACAACTGCTCCAGGGCCGATCATGACATCGTCGCCGAGTGTTATCCGACCAATCTCGTTGCCGGCCCAAAGACAAACGCGCTCACCGACATGGCAGCGGTTTCCTAGCGTGATCCTCTCCCCGTTCGCTATCGACACATTCGGCGCGAACACTTGATCGCTACCCATGGTGATCTTACGCTTCTCCCGGACGTGCTTATAACCGTAGAAGTGGAGGATGCGTAAGGAATGTAGCCATATCATGGGGTCGACCAGGGACCTGATGCCGTTGGCAATTTTGCCGAGCATACTGGGCATTGGCTTCCGCCCTCCCGTCGGTGGCGTGAGCGGAAGAGCAATACGGCTGGTCTCATCGCGCTCCCAACCATGATCTCCGCGCTGCTCTTTCCGGGTCGCAGCAAATGAGGCCAACTTCGTTATCATGATATACACCGCCAAATCCCAAACGTTTGTGCGCCGTCGACGCAACATCTCCAAAAGCGAAACGCGGCGCGCTCGGCCGGGTAGCTGGCCGAATAACTTATCGAGCTCGCGCTGGCCAACTATGGTGCGGATACGCCGTCTGATAAGTCCTTCGACTGTGCGCGGAGGTCGTACGAGGAACTGGTGCGAGCTTGCTATGACACGTTCGTCAGTTTCGAATAGGTCGTGCACGTACTGATCGTCATTCGTTATCGCTGGAAACTTACCAAGACGCGCGTGCCCGGCGTCAGAAAGCACGTATATACCGGAACCAACGAGGTTGTCCGTGAACCAAGGCGTTTGAACCCATACGCGATAGAAGGATCGAACGATGGCCGGGCATCCTTCGAAGTCGATCATTGCTCGCGGTGCTCCAACCAAAGCACCTGTGCGATCCATTTCTTCCGCCACGGATCGGATGGCCGCTGCGCCAATTGATATATCGGCATCCAAGTATGCGCGCGGAAACACCGTCGCCGCTTCATCGCCTGCATTGAGGGCAGCGTGCTTGGAGGCCTCGGCAATTTGAACGACCCCGACCCGATCGCCGTAGCTTCGCGCAATTTCGACTGTGCGATCAGTGCAGCCGTTGGCAGCGACGAGGATCTCCAGTTCGCCAGGCTTGGAGTCCGCCAGCAACGTGTCGAGGCACCGGGCCAGCACCTTCTCCTCGTTATGTGCGGGAATGATGACGCTAAGGGCAGGCGCTAATTTGGGCAACTCGTCAGCATGACTCAGCATGTTTTGCGAAGTAAGCAAAGCCCGGTCCTCTGCATTAAATATGGATGCTCAAACTAACGACGGTTGTTTTTCTCTTTGTCGCAAGAGCATCGTTGCACACTCCGCAGGAATAAACCTGATTTCAACAATTCCACTTGCTCGGGCCAACCAGCTTCCCATCCCTTGATTTGGTTCGCCCCACTCCACCAAGCGTCAAGCTTCCCCCGGCCAGCCAATCAAACAGTAGTTCCAAACAATAGAATCTTATACTTGACCATATTAAATGTACTTAAGCGGTCGGAGCAAGGACTCTTCGCGCACCACGTTTTTCGCAACGCATCCATCCGCTACCAAAACGGACCATCGAAGCCCGGCGGGTCGGTGGTCGCGAGTCGGATTCTTCACTGCAACGTTCAATCCGATCGACAACGCGTCCCTTGAGCCGCCGTGTCCGCGCGGTCCATGCCTCCCCGTCACCTGCTCAAGTTCAATGCTTCCGCGCCATCAGCGTCCGCTCCCACGACAGCGCATGGCGAACAATGGTCTCGAGATCATCATAGGCAGGCGTCCATGATAGTATTCGCCGAATCGCATGCACGTCCGCGACGATGGCGACCGGATCGCCCGCTCTTCGGGGTTGCATCTTAGTCGCGAAATCGACGCCAGAGGTGCGCTTCACGGCATCAACAACCTCCCGAACGGAATAGCCGTGGCCGTACCCGCAATTCATCAGCGTGCTCTCCCCGCCGCCCCGCAGGTAACCCAATGCTGCGATATGGGCGCCAACGAGATCGCTTACGTGAATGTAGTCGCGAATGCAGGTGCCGTCCGGGGTTGGATAGTCCGTACCAAAGATCTCCATGCTATCCCGGGCGCCGAGCGCGGTTTGCACGGCGACTTTGATCAGGTGGGTCGCCGCACGCGTGGACTGTCCGGTACGAAATTTCGGATCGGCGCCAGCAACGTTGAAATAGCGTAACGCAACATATTTCAGACCGCTTGCGGACGCTGTGTCCTGCAGCATTCTCTCCGTCATGAGCTTCGAAGCGCCATAGGGCGACAGCGGTTGGGGGATCGCGTCTTCTCTCACCAGCGGCGTTTTCGGATTACCATAGACCGCAGCCGTGGAAGAGAACACGAAATATTTCACGCAGGCCTGAACCGCGGCTTTCAACAACGCCAAAGAGCCGGCCGCGTTATTGCTGTAATAGCTCAACGGGTCGGCGACTGAATCCGGCACGACCGAAGAGGCTGCGAGATGCACGATTGCCTGCACCCGATGCTCGGACAGGAGTTTTGCGACCAACGCACCATCGCCAATGTCTCCCACCACGAGCTGTGCGGTTGCGGGAAGCGAATCACTGAACCCAGTCGAGAGGTTGTCGAGAACAACCACGGATTCCTGGCGGTCGACGAGTTCGTGCACAATGTGACTACCAATGTAGCCTGCGCCACCCGTCACCAATATGGTCATACTGCGCACCGTGTTTGACAATTGAACATGCAAAAGCCCATGGACTGTTTCGGCGGCGCGACCAGGATCAGCCCGCTACACCGCGCCTCTCGATGAGAGACACGAAGTCGACGAGTTCGTGTGGCGCTCCCTGAGTTCCTCGTGATCATCGACGCACGAATTCCGGCCGCGTAACTCCCAACGGCATGGCACGTAGACCAGCCTAGCCCCGGAATGCGGACGAGCGCGCCGACCGCCTTCAAGACTGGCCGGAAACTCCTTGTCAGCATGCGCCCGGTCCAACGAGCATTTGGGGTCGCGTCGTACTCATTCGCACCAGCCCAGAACAACGGATTGCCGAAAGAATTCGTATGCAAATCGACCTGCTTTTTTAGCTTGACAAGCGCGATTGTACTGCGCCTCACGCCGGTTTGGCGACTACCGAGCCGGGCACCAGTGTGCCGTCGACAATCGTTGCCTTACGCACATTATCCCAAACTTGGACGATATTCTTACGACCACCGTAATCTCCAATAAAATATAGCCCGTACTTAAACGGAGGCACAAAGAATACGTTCTTCAACTTGATTATATTGTCGCCGCCAACGTCGGGATGAACGCGAAGACCAAAGTTGACGCCGCCTCCGATAAAGACGACGTTTTCTAGATCGATCGTTCCGGTCCAGTTGTCCGCTATGAACAGACCCACATTTGCCGCCACATTGTGCGTGACGATCGCAGTATTGGACACCCTAAGCGTTCCCCGGCTTCCCGGCGAATAGGCTTGGATGACGTCGGCATGATCCGCCCCACTGCCAAGTGCCTCCAGGTAGCAATTGTCGATCACAAATGAACCGCTGCCTCCAATACGGACGCACTCTCGCGAATTCACTCGGCAGGTTTGTATGGTCCCACCACCGGGCATAAGAATTGATGCGATGCCGCCGTTCTGGGTGATGCTCTTGTTGCTAAGCGTTTCGCCGGCCGCAATAGTTACTGCGTTTGAGACAACGTTACCGCTGAACCGCGCGTCGTCGTAGCTGAGCGGAATAGTTCCGGCAGGGGACGAATTTGAACCGTCGTAAGATGCTTGTTGCGACCATACGGCTTGTGACCATACGGCAACCGGCAACGTGGACACCGCAGCAATGGCTCCAATGAATTCACGTCGTCGCATGCGCGCCGCCTCCAAGGATCGCGCCAAAAGCGGACTTGGGTTGCCAAGTCCTGTATCGGCGCTTGAGTGATACGATTGGCCGAACGCAACCGAGCGCGTTTCGGGACTGTGCCACGAGATGCGGGTCAATAATTAGAGCTGACTCCACAACTGCAACAACCGTATCTGCACTGACAGCGAGACCACCGATCATCAATACGTCGCCAATCGGCATCGTGTTCGTCGCGCCAGATTCGCCGACGCTTTCATGCTTTCTTTCACCAGACTGACCGTGCCGTAACCAAGATTAAACACGAACGCCAGCGGCAGCCCGGCGAGCGGCAAACAACCGAAACCGAGAAAGCGCAACAATCCGCCAAGCGCAGTCTTCGACTGCAGCCAGCCTGCATCGCCGATCTGATCACGATAGGTGCGCGCTATCCATATATAGGGCGAGGTGTCATAGTAGGCGCGATGCAAATACTCCCGGATCCCGGGACCGTCGTGTTCGTCGGTCCATGGTTTGAACCCCTGGGCGTGGATAAAGGCCGGAACGCCATATCGCATGGACTGCAGCCGCTCGGCGATTGTGTAGGACTTTAGCCCAAAGATCTGGAGGACAGCTTCCCCACGCCGTAAGATGCGCACCGGCACGTTCGAGAACTCGGTCGAGCAAAGGAGCGCACAGAGCACGTCCTGGTCGCCCGTCAGGTGGACCGGACGATGATGAACAGGCATGATCTTCTGGGCGGCGCGGTAATCCTTGTGGCTAAGGAGATCGCGCCATCGTTCGATCAGCCCGCGATGGCGGTCGGTTGCACGGAGCACGCAGCTGTTAAGCGCGAACGGCATTTCGCGGCCGATTGGCAATCCCCAGGCCCGCGCCCGTTTGGCTCCTGAATCGTCGTGCGTCCCCCACAACGATTCTTCGGCCACTGCGAAGGTCTCGTGGTCCAGCGCGCAGAAAAGTTCTTCCACGGGCTTCGTGAGGATGATGTCGGTGTCGATCCAAATCGCCTCGCGATGCCCCTCATCGAGCGCAGCGAGCAGGACGAGCGGCTTGATATTCCATCCCAACCGCTCCGCGGATATGTGGGTGCGCAACTCGACGTTTGGAAACTGTGCGAGCCAACGTTTGAATTCCGCGTTCGCCGGAGGGAAATGGAGGACGACTGGAGCGCGCGGCGAATGCTTGCACAAGCTGGCGATGAGCAGGCGCACGCCCGTTTCGCAGTTCGCCCGGTCTTCGTAGGCACACACGACCATCGACCTAGATCTCGATGCACAAAGGAGTGACGGGGGCAATCCAAGCGGCGACGGCATCACTGACCTGTCACTGCACAATTTAAAGAGCTAAAAGAAGTTCACCACATAAGACCATCATAGTGCCGACACGGCAACAAACGCAAGGCGCATCATAACTTGATCGAGAGCGCAGTGGAGATGGCGGCGTTCAAGGTTCAAGGGCTGACGCGCAAACACCTGGCATGCAGCGCAAAGAAACGTCACGCCTACGAATGCCAACGGTCCGCACGGGATGAATCTGATAGATCACAGACCTACTTTTCACAGCTTGGGACGCGGTACGGGATTGGAGCGTTTTTGCGATGCGGCGAGAATGCTCTCGTTCCGGTCATCGTACATCCACATGCCGCTACCGAGCAGGAACATGACCAAGACGTAAGGAGCATCCCACATGTGGACCGTGCAGAGGGCGATGATCAGTCCGCAAATCGTGATGATGAGAGCCTTTCGGCATTGCGCCGCTTGGAATGAGAGGTTTCTCAGCCGTCCCAGACCGAAGCAAACCGAAAGAAAACTCCCGGCGCAGAATAAAAAGCCCGGGATACCGTAGCGATTGGCAACAACCAACCAGAAATTATCTATGCTGCTTCCCATCCACGATGGATGGTCCCAGTCATTCAACCCAATTCCAAAGATCGGGTGCGCCATCACTGATTGCGTCCCGTAGTACCAGATCTGCACGCGCATGTACGAAGTGTCCGCATCGAATGTCAGGTACGAAATAAAGACTTCAAAAGGAGTGCGATTGGAGATGAGGTTCACAACAAGAAAGGAGGAAATGATTATTGTGCTCAGTATTGCCCAGCGTCGCGTCACCCTCACCGTGACCTTGTCCCAAACGATCAAGATGACCTGGACGGCAACTGATAACAAAGCACCGGCAGAAAGCGAGCAGAATACTGCAATTGCGACCGCGCCGGAGGCTAATAATCCCCCCAGGCGCCTGGCGGCGCCAAATAGATAAAAGCTCAAGGCGAAGGCAGTTGAACACGCGAAACCATAGAGAATGAAATGTTCGAAGGGGCCCTGCGCTCGTTTGAGTCCGAGTCGTGGTTCATCGATAACGATGTTGTAGACGGGAAACATCTTGCCGAATAATTCAATCAAGATCGGGGAGCCTGCGACAGTCTCATAGAGAGTGAATGGCACAAGAAAAATGACCATAAGCACGAGTGACTTCACCATGCGTTGGAACGCGAAGCTATCTCGAATGTATCGCCTTGCGAAAAGGAATGGGCCGAATGTCTCTATGACAAATATACCGGCCGATTGCAGAGCGTCGTCGAAGCCGTGCACCGTCAGCAATACGACGGCACCCCATATCGCCATCAGAAGCATCAGAATATCCGGCAACCGTACTCGCCCCAGTGACCCGGATACCCACGCCATGAAACAGGGAATGAAGGTCGCCACCAACACTACCCGGTAGGGAGACAGGCGTATCGGGCCAAGGTAGAAAAGAACTGGCAACGCCAAGGAGAAAACGAAGATTGGAATGAGCGGGGAAAGCCTGCGAGGCCGTGCGAGCTGCGCCGACGCGGCTTGTCCATTGGCGAAAGACAGCGAACTTCCAACCTGACGAGGCGCTGTTATTGCAATGCTTTTCACGCAGCACCATCCCCTATGTGAATGTCCTTCGCCTCGATGCAAGCGTAGCGCCCGTTGTCGGCTGACACAACGAACGCTTTGGCCGTCACTTAACCAAAGACCACATCAGTGCCGGCGAAGTTCGAAGGCAACCTTCGTTGTGATGGCCCGACAACACTATCGATACCGCAAGCGCATGAGTTGGCGATAAAGCCCGAACGTTGTACTGATTTGCCAGGCGAATCCGCGCATCGCGTCAGGATCAAGCAAGTGCTGACGCATGTACGCCGCGTCCATATTGTTCGTCAGACAAAGGCGGGAGTAGAGAAAGGATTCGAATCCGCGGTGATACCCAAGTTGGATTGTAAAGAGGTGCGTGTAGCCGGCCTTCAGAGCCGCGTCCCAAGCCCGTCGGGAAAAGCGCCCGTACGGGAAGGCAAAAAGAGTAACCTGCCGCCCGAGTCGATCCTCCAGGATCGACTTCGACAACGTAAGCTCACGATCGAGTTCGACATCCGAGACAGTGGTTAAATCGACATGAGCCATGCCATGTGAGCCAATCGCAACGCCGCCCCTGCCAAGTTCCTCGATCATCTCCCAGCTCATACGTCCCGGTGCGCCCACCAAATCTACCGGGATAAAAGACATGAAACCTGGAATCCGACCGGTCTGCACGTAGCGAGCATAAACATGTGTGTAGTCCGAAAGGAATCCATCATCGAAGGTAAGCAGAACCGCACCGGCACGGCTGGCTTTCGGATCCTGGCAACGCTTCAGAAAGCTCTGAGGCGAGACCAGCCTGTCTCCGCAAAGTGCAACATGCGCATCGAATGCCTGATGTGTCAGGCTCCAGGCATTCGAAGGAGAGGTCTCCACCAACTCGTGATAGTTCAGGACGATCATAGCGTTTGCATCAGTTCTGAGACACGCCGGCCCCAAGCCTGCCAGTTAAGGTGGGCCTCGAAGGCGTCGCGGCTCGATTTTCTCAAGCGGGCTAGCCGATCGGCGTCGGCAAAAATCTGTGCAATGACTGCAGCGTAGTCTGCCTTCGTCGCGTTGGGCGGCACCAACACGCCGGTTTCCCCCTCGCGGACGGCATAGGGAACCCCTCCGGTGGCGCGAGCGATACTCGGCACACCATGGGCGGCCGCTTCACACAAGACGATCGGGAAACAGTCCGCGCGAGTCGGCAAAAGAAAGAAATCCGCGTCGCGGTAGAGTTGATCGAGGCGGATACGCTGCGCGGGATCATTCTTGTCAAGATAGGGAATGATCGTCAGGCCATTCTGGGTGACGGGTTCGGGCGGAGTGCACCCGCAGACCACGAGTTCGGCCTGCACACCCCGATTGTTTAGTTCAGCAAGAATTTCGATCGCTGCGTCCGCCCCCTTCTCCTTCCAGTTGACGCCGATTAGGAGCATCCGACAGGGACCGGGCTTCCGGCATCCAAGCACAGAGTCACGATCCGGCGCCTCTTTGAGGTTGGCGCCCCAAGGAACAACGTGCACTCGTGCTGGATCGGCGCCGTAATCCCTGACGGCAGATTCCGCTGCCCATTGCGATGGGTAAAGGATTAAATCGGCGCGGGCGATCGTTTCGCGTTCCAAGCGTTCCGAGCTTTCCCGGGCAACGCGTGACAGGTTTCGATAGTTGGGGTGGTAGTCTTCAATAAGCCGAAAGGTCGCGTCGGACGCATAGACGAGTGGAACGCCACGGGGCACGCTCCAGGCGAAGGTCGATCCTGCGGGCGCAAAGACGACATCGGGCGACGCAGCGCCGATCCTGCGCACCGCGTCCTCTGCATATTGCGAAACCACCGGGCCAGCCTGAAATGGGGAAAGGCCTCGCCTGCCAAAAGTACGACAAAGACGGGAATAGGCCTTGTAAAGGGGCAGGATCGGTGCGTTCAGGGGACCGATATGGACAACATCGTTGCCTTCCCTAGCGAGCGACTTCGACATGTGGAACGGAGTGCCCGACCAGAACCGCACGTCGCTTGAATCGCCGATTGTGGCGAATGCAATCCGCCGCGCCGCTTGGCCGCCGGAGACGCGGCGCTGAGTCATTTTGTCCCTTTGCGCATGGCCTATTTCGTGCCGGTCACAGCCCTTTTCGAAAAGGTCCGGTCCACTGTTTCCAGCCTTTGAAAATTCACCGTCCTGGCCAGGCTGACGAATTTGGGAGACATGCATAACCTAACGGATCCTGCTGAAAGACCGAGAAACTCCGGCGACGTGAGAACGCATCCGCACAATCCGGCCTACCTTGGCCCGGACTTGCCACCAACCGCGGATTCTGCCGACGACGCCGAAATGTGCACGCCCGCATCGTGGCTTTCCGGACCTACGCGCCTTGGCAAGAACCTAGAAAATTGCATAAAACAACTCACCTCACTTCTGATAATAACGTTAAAATATCCGCTCCGTCGAATAAGTCAAATTAAATGGCCATTGACCTCCAATTAAATGATATTTTACACCGATGACATTAGTTGCCTGACGGGCCGGGAGTTCGCCATGCTACGAAACTTACGGCTCGAACGGCCGATTGACGAGGGCCGAACAGCCTATCCACGCTCGTGGACGGTCTGCGGAACGGTCTTTCGATTTCCGGAAACTTGACAGCGACCGGACAATTATTGTGGAGGACGTGGGTGGCGATCGGTCGAACTGAAACATTTGCCCAGGGAATGGCATGGTCTCTGCTCAAGCGAGCTTATACAAGAATACGACACGGCGCGCCGTATTGGGCGACAGAAAGTGCTCATAGCGCTATTGGCCAACTCCGGCGGACTTTGGCGGCGGGGCAAACTCCCGTCTCGTCACAGCCGACCGCTTGGTTCATATGCCCGCACAACAAATCCCCGAGCGGCGGCGTTCGCAAATTCTACCATTTCGTAGACACCTTGAACGCCGCTGGGCTGAATGCCGCAATTCTACACGCCCTGCCGGGATTTCGCTGCAGCTGGTTCGCAAATACGACCCGGGTCGTTAGCGCGAGAGATATCACTTTGGGACCGCAGGATATATTCGTCGTGCCGGAAGTTTTTGGACAATCAATCTGTGACCTGCCGCGCAACACTCGACAAGTTATTTTTAATCAGAATGCTTACCTTACATTGAAGTCGCTGGAGGGTGGGCCTGCTAACGCGGCCCCGTACATAAACAATCCCGATCTCGTGACGGTATTGGTCGTCTCTCAGGACAATGCCGAGGTTCTCAGACGCACCTTTCCGGGAACCCCCATTCGGCGTCTTCGCCTTGGAATTGATTCTCGTTTGTATCATCCGCCGCAAATATCGAAGCGACGTAGGCTGGTTTACATGCCCAGAAAGCGGCGCGAGGATGCGGCTGCGGTCCTTGCACAGTTGAAACTTCGGGGCGCTCTCAATGGTTGGGACGTCGTAGCCATCGATGGCCGCGACGAGGCCGAAACGGCGGAATTGCTTCGAACCGCGAGATTATTCCTGAGCTTTAGTTTTCGAGAGGGATTTGGCTTGCCACCGCTCGAGGCCCTCGCCTCCGGCTGCATCGTGGTTGGCTATCACGGCTTTGGAGGTCGCGAATATTTCCAACCTCCCTTCGCAATCGCCGTTGAAGACGGCGACATCGATGCTTTTGTCCGCACAGTGGAAGCGACCATTCACAGTATCGATGCTGATTCACGACGCGCGGATTCCCTTGGGGCTGCGGCTTCCCGCTTCGTTTCCGAGCGCTATGCCGTTGAGGCAGAAAAACAGGACCTGATCAACATCTTTCGGCCCCTTCTCCAACCGTGAACATATCCTCCCGCAAGCGTCAGCTATGGCCAGAGGCCATAACGGCGCGCAGGCCTCGCCACGGCCTCCTCAACTTATATCGCACGCCAACTATATACCACCGGGGCACGACGCCGCCACAACAACGGTAAGCACGTCACCCGCGTCAGGAGCGACGCGGGCCGGACATCCCCTCGCCCTCGTCAAACTTCGAGAGG
Source organism: Bradyrhizobium sp. Ses1 (assembly GCF_059512365.1). Taxonomy (NCBI): domain Bacteria; kingdom Pseudomonadati; phylum Pseudomonadota; class Alphaproteobacteria; order Hyphomicrobiales; family Nitrobacteraceae; genus Bradyrhizobium; species Bradyrhizobium sp. Ses1. The sequence continues at coordinate 83,110 of NZ_JCAMOQ010000007.1, read as the reverse complement.
GTGATTAACCCTGCCGAAAAGACCTTCCGTGATACGCCTGCTTACTACCTGCCAGGTCGCCTGCTTCGACTGAGCCAAAGCGTTGGCTCCCATTGATCGTGCAACAGCGGGATCTCCAAGTCGCAGCATCGCGCGTGTCAGCGCCTCGCGATCGTAGGGATCGACGGCTATAGCCCCACCCGCCAGTAGCTCGCCGGCGCCCCCACAGGTCGTTGCGATCACAGGCAGCCCAGCCGACGCAGCCTCCAGATACGCTATGGGCGACGGATCGAACAGGCTTGGCAGCACGAACGCAGTGGATCGCGCAAACAACTTGTCGAGCAGCGCTTGCGCATCCGCGTTCTCCCGGGGAAGAAATCCATGCCCGGTTACGCCAGGCTCGTCGATCGAAGGGTGCTGGCCGACCATGTCCAAGGTCGCGCCCGGAATTTGTTTGCGTACTTCGGCGAACGAGGCGAGAACTGCCGCGCCGTTCTTGCGACGCCAATCGACGCCGACAAACAGATACCGCGGCGAGCTGTGGTCCCGCGCCTCTAAGCTTCTCAACCGTGGACGATGACCCATGCCAACGACCATGACATCGCGCTCCGGCACGCCGAAGTCCTCGACAACCGAGCGTTTGGCCCACTCCGTGCTCACGCACGAAACAGTTGCCCTGCGGCACGCAATTTTTTGCAGCTCACCCCAAGACTGGACTTCCTTGAGCGGAAAGTCCGCGCGTCGCAGTTCGGAGTCGGCGTAACGGAGAAACAGCGGGAATGTGCCGTCATCATAGGTTGCGACCGGAATGGAACACTCCATCAGCGCTAACCCCAGATCATATGTGTCTGTTCCCATTGCGACGATACCGTCCAGCCCACCAGCTTTGCTGATAGCCCGGCTGATGGCCAACGACCTCGCCCGCACATAGACCGGCTTGCGATGAGCCACCACATCTCGCGCGCCGCTCAACCGAGCTAAAGCCGCCACCGGAAATCGCACTCGGGCCGGTAGCACACACGGGATATTGACGACCTCAATGCCGAGCGATTCGAGCCCGTTGAACAATCCCCTTGGAGTTCCTGACCAATTGGCTGGCGACGCCGGATTGCTATTTGGATACAACAAACCGATTCGGAGCATCGCGTTCACCAATGGCTTCGTATGATCTCGATGGGAAGCAGTATCGCTGGCGGTGCTCTGCCTCTCTCCTCACCTTCGATTGTCCGCTCAGTTCGACGTTCCGATCCATTTCCAAGATCGAAAGCGCTTCCGGATCGGATGTCCTGTGATTGAGGAGATTGGCGGAACTTGTTCGCGGAGCCCAGTTCTTGATGCGAACGCCACGATCGACCTGCCCGACATCGATTAAATAATTCATTTAAATAACACATACGAATAAATCAAGGACGTTCAGGAAAATCAAATTCGCGCAATATAACTTACAACTTTAGAAAAGCGGCGGTCCGCGGCCACGAACGCGACCTCCCGTTCAACGTGCCCATATGACTCAATCCATTATTAAAATTCCGCCATCGAAGAGAAGTGACATTTGCGGTTGATCATTAATTCATTTATACCCAATTCGGGTTCCGAACACTAGAAAGTCATTGTTAAATTAAATGCACCGATTACAATAATCCAATTAATTGGATCGGCTGATTTCAAGCCGCGAAGCGCCCCGGGAGCGCCCCCTCCAGCCATGAGCCGAGTGGGGCGCCACCTGTGGTGCCTGCGCCGGAACGGATGAGCGAAATGGATGAACGCCCCAAAGCCGCACCTCCAGATGTCGGATCGCGCAGCCCTGCCGTCAGCTTTGTTGTGCCTTGTTACCGGCTCGCCGAATTCCTCGTTGAATGCGTTGAATCAATGCTGAGGCAGACCTACGAGGATTTCGAAGTCATCATTATGGATGATTGCTCACCCGATCAGACCGGCAGCGTCGCGCGAGCGTTGGAAGTCGATCCTCGCGTCAGGTACATCCGAAACGAAAGCAACCTTGGCCATTTGCGAAATTACAACAAAGGCATCAGTATGGCGCGAGGCCGGTACATCTGGCTGATCTCTGCGGACGACCGCTTGCGATCGCGGGACGTTCTCCGCAGGTACGTCCAGGCCATGGAAAGTACACCAAGCATAGGGTTTGCGTTCTGTCCCGTGATTAGCATTCGGGATGGAAAGGAGAGTGAGGTCGTCTCCTGGGCCTATCATGGCGACAAAGACATCATCTTCAAAGATCGCAGGTTTCTGCGGCGGTTGATAAAGGGGAACTGCATCGCAGCCCCTGCCGTACTGGCTCGAAGAGAGTGTTACGAAAAAAGTCTATTTCCGCTTGATTTGACCAATACGGGCGATTGGTTTTTGTGGGCCGTTTTTGCAATGCATTATGATGTCGCGTATTTCGCTGAGCCGATGGTGAACTATAGGTGGCACAATAATCAAATGACCAATTGGTTCGTAAACGAGCAACCCATACTGCACGCCGAAAATAACCTCCTGTGTTTGTGGCAGATGATGAAGCATGCGCAACGAACTGGTCTGGCGTCGGTGGCCAAGGAGTGCGCGGAGTCACTAGCTCGCAGTTCCGCCCATTATATTGTTGCAGCCGAGGACGGGCGGCGTGGATCTCTTGATTACTCGGCAATCCAAGGCTTCGTCGAACGATATGGAACGGACGAGAGTGAGCGAAGGAAGATCCGGTCTTTGATCGAAAAATCGCTGGGCGACAATTATCTCGATAGAGGAAAGACTATTAGCGCCGTGCAATGTTACGCTAACGCGATACGAGGCGGACGCGTCACCACGAAGCTGTTGGTGAAATATCTTCTGTCCAATATGGGCCCAACGGGATTGCGCGTAATTGACGCTGGGCGCCTGTTACGCGGTTCCCGCGGCTATACATAGTGGGCTTATCGACGTGCAGTCAGTGCCGCCAAAGCCCGCGCGCAACTCTGAAGGGCAGTCTTATCTGTAAACCACGATTTGTGCGAGATGACGTAATTGATGCGCCGCGTCATCGTAGCGTCAGGGGCTTCGCCGATGGCTTAGACGTAACAAAATCAGATCACGCAATGATATGGACGCCCGCGGGCAGCGATGGTCTTTCCGATTTACTGATTGATGACTTCTTGAATGAGCGAGAAAATGCTCCAGCGCAAAGTGCGCCATAACACGACGGCCAAGGTCTACTCATTTGACGTTTTCGACACCGCCTTGATACGGCTGGTCGCGGTGCCGAGCGCTGTTTCCCGTCTAGTTGGGGAGCGCATCGCTCGTGAAAGCGATAATAGCTTGCTAGTACAGGTGCAGAATTTTGTTTCTGCGCGACACGAAGCTGAAATAAGAGCTCTCATTTCCGCACAGGATACAGAGCATACTCTAGATGAAATTTGGGCCGTTCTTCGCGAGCTACTGCGCGACCTACCGGAAATTTGTGGACCACAATACGAGCTCGATGCCGAACGTGAGCTGCTTGCGCCCAACCCGGTCATCGCAAAGCAGATCAATGAATTGCGGACCCAGGGCGCTCGAATAGTCTTTGCTTCCGACACTCCCCTTCCCGAGGATTTTGTGCGCGGAGAGTTGATCCGCCATGGTCTCGCTAAGGAGAACGATGGATTTTACGTGTCCAGTTCTCTCGGCTTAACTAAACGAGCTGGCACTTTGTTTAAGGAAATTCTGAAGAGAGAGAACGTTGCCGCACGCGATGTCCGTCATATTGGCGACAACCTCCAAAGCGACGTCCTGGTACCAATCCGACTCGGGATAGCTGCAGAACTGATGCGCGACACCCAACTGAATAGATGGGAGCGTGCGGTATTGGCAAGACATTCTGCTTGCGAGACCGCAACCGCCGCACTGGCAGGCTCGATGAGACTAGCGCGTTTTGGCGGGAACCGACAGGACGATCGCGGTGTCCAGCAACTGGTTTCAACATTCCTTGGACCGGTGGCATTGGTTTGGGCATCATGGGTGCTCAAGTCGGCGCAGCGAGATGGCATACGTCGGCTCTATTTTCTTGCCCGCGACGGCTATTTGGTCTGTAGGGCAGCGCGTTTATTGGCACCCCAGTTCGGGAATATCGACTGTCGTTACCTGAAGATCTCGCGACAATCGGTGCTACTGCCGTCGGCAAATGGACCGACCACGTCCGAGATGCCTTGGGTGCGCGTTTTTGGGGAGCGGCTTGAACTAAATAGGCTGGTTCAAAGAGTGGGGTTGAACTGGTCCCAGGCAGCGGCTCACTTCGACAAGACCACCAACTTAAGGAGTGGCTCTAAGGTATTAACTTCGGAGCAGGAATGGGATGAATTTTGGTCGACCTTGCAAAGTCCGCCCCTTTTGAATCTTATCCAATCACGGATCCTGGACCTTAGGGCCACCGCTGTCGCGTATCTAGAGGCTGAGGGATTATACGATGGTACTCCAGCAGCCGTAGTTGATATCGGCTGGCTCTTCATGTCACAAATGGCACTCAGGAAGCTGTTGAATAGCGATGGCTCACGTAACGTTCTCGGGGGTTACTACCTTGGTGCTAGACTAGGTCGGATCGCTCTTTCGCAAACCGGAAATGCTACAGCGCTATTTTATGAGAGCACGTCGGACCGCCGTTCGCTGACCGGTACCTACGAGATTTTCAAGAGAATATCTCTTTTGGAGCATTTGCTCGGATTGGCTCCGCACGGCACCGTCCGAAAATATGATATCGATAACGGTAAAATTGAGCCAGTCTGCGCGACGGTTTCCGAAGGACACGCGGAGTTCGTAGAAAGGATCGCCAATGCGACCGAAGCCTTTTGCGTGGAACATGGTTGGGCGGCTCAGTATTACGCAGAAGGACATACGGCGAGAGAACTCTTGGACGCGCTAATTGGGTCCTGGTGCGTCGCGCCAGACAGTGCGGCAGTGAAGCTTTTGGCTGAAGTCCGGAAAACCCGGGACCATCAGATTAATGTTCTGCTCGACGATTCCCGTCCTCTTGTTGAGCCGTGGCGATTGGCGGAGGCGGCGACAAACTTAATTCCTCGGCGATGGCGAGACGCCGTGGGTATCGCGGGACAGAAGCCGCTGTGGCCAGAGGCCGGGCTGCTGCAAAGTGCATGGTTGCCAGCAAGCCTCGTGCGACTTCATACAATCGCCTTCCCGATACTAAAACGCGTTCTCTCGCCAAGTACGAATTGACCCGCGATTACGCTCGCAAGCGATTGTTGGCCGAAAGACCACGATACGTCGGGCCAAGCGACCGGCCGGAATGGACCGCTAGTTTGACGTGCTGTTTTCTCGATATGGGGAAGCGGGCCAGAGATTGACGGGCCAGGCGAACACGCCAGCGCGGGTAGGTTTGCCGATCGACGCAGTTGATCTCGCAGGATCGGCAAGGCTGATGCAAGCACAGTTCTTGGCTTCTACATCCTGGGCCCGGCAAACGGTGAGATCTTGCAATTGAACTCCACTACCGATCCGGTAAGGCGGCTATCGATGTTCGCAATTGACGGCGAGCTCCAGCAATATTCTCTCTTCCCTCAACGCGCGGGGGTAAGCGGTAGCTGCTGAGCCTCTTCCGAGACAAACCTGCAGTAATCCGGGCTCCTGAAATCGTGGTAAATGTAGATCTGGTGGTGCCAAGTTTCGGGATATGGCTTCTTCGTCAGATGTGTCGTCTTGCAGATCTTCTGGCCGTTGTGGTGGGAATTGAATTCGTTGATCGCAAGTAGTTGACCGGTATACTCGCTAAAGAGGGCGACATCGTCGCCGATGATGTCGTCCAGGTATATGAATGTACGAGGAAGCACGTTGGCGCGATGCAAGTCGAATAGCTTCATGGCGTCCCTCGTGGAGGAATAGTAGTCGAGGTCCATGAACATCGCGCCGATGGGCGCAGGATCGTAGTCTTTAACGAAACGGGGCAAGCTTTCCGCGATATTGCCGAGGACCAATTGGGACTGCTTTAATCTGGCCCTCAATTTGTCGACGTCCATGCAAAAGAAACCTTGCTTCCAATGGTGCGGCAGATCTCGATAGTCGTCGGGTGGAGGGAGGCCCTGCCCGGTGTCGAACCCAAAGATCTGTATCTCGACGCCTGTCGCTTTCCTTACCTCGGCCGCATGCATCTCGAGATTCACCAATCCATTGCCGCCGGCAACGCCGAATTCGATCACGCTCACGCTGTGATGGCCAAGTTTCTTCGCCAATTTGGCGGCTTGTAAGACGCAATATCCGTAGTGCGGCCTTTCAACTGCACTATGCTCGATACGCATTTCATATGGGAGAAGGTTGAATCTTTTCGCGATCTGCCTGGACAGTTTTGCCCGTATGGATCCTTTGTGAAACGCTAGCTTCTCTACGACAGCCTGCATTGCGGCGAGCCCTTGCTGGAATTTGCCAGTGCTCCGGGAGCCCAGCCTTGCGTTCGGTGCCGGTTGATGTCGAGGATTTCGGCGTCCGGTCGTTTCTCCCCGTGGAGAAGATAACTCGACACAGTGAGATGTGGGCACGGCAATATCGCAATAATCAACCCTTCCCGCACATTGGAATCGATAATTTCTTCGATGAAGGCGTCATCCGGAAGCTGGTGGCCAGCTATCCCGGCGAATACGATGCGTCTTGGAATCGAACGTTTCTCGATGCGGGCGCCTACGAAGAGCAAAAGCTTGGGCTGGATCGGCTGGAAGACTTCCCTCCTTACATTCAGCACTTCGTCAATGCGTTAAATTCACGTCTTTTCGTTGAATTCCTGGAACGCCTGACAGGTATCGAAGGCCTGATACCTGATCCGTGTCTGCTGGGCGGCGGACTACACATGATCCCGCGAGGGGGGCGCCTTGCCATCCATGCAGATTTTAACACTCACCGGAAGCTGAGGCTCGATCGCCGCCTTAATCTGTTGCTTTACCTGAACTTCGATTGGCAGGAGGAATGGGGCGGAGCGCTCGAACTCTGGGACAAGGATGTAAAAACAAGAGAGAAAGTGTTTCTGCCGATCGCAAATCGTGTCGTTGTCTTTTCAACGACGGATACAGCGTATCACGGCCATCCGGACCCACTGACAAGTCCGAAAGGCAAGTATCGGCGGTCTATTGCTTTATACTATTATACGAACGGTCGTCCCGAGGAGGAGAAGTCGGCTGATCATACCACGATATTCAAGATGCGCCCGAACGAAGTCCGTCGCCGTAGAGCACTTGATGTGGCGAAGCCGTTCATTCCTCCGATCCTTTGGCAACTTCCCCGATTGTTCAAGCGAGCCTGAACCCGACGGCACGGCGCGCCGGCCCAACAGTGCGAGGATAGACAGTTGCATTGGGGCCGGAGGCCGGACCCGAACCGGCAACCAATCGCCTGCGATACGAGCGTTCCACGGTGGAGTTATGCCGGCTGATATTGAAGCCACCAGGTGGGGCCGTAAACCTTCGCCACGTGCCCACCTCCCGTAGCGGCTGCCCAACCAACTCGAGCAGAACGTCGTACCGTCCGCTGGCGAACATTGAGCGAAGACAATTTCCGAATGGACAGCACCAACGCGCGCAGCCGCGGTTATCGGTGCAACTCATTCCTGAGAGCATCCGCGACGCGGATGAGATCGTCCTCGGTCATCTGCGCGTAAATCGGAAGCAGGATCGAATGATCCTGTGCGAGTTCCGATTGACGCAGGTCATGGCGATGCCCATCGCTCGCATAAGGCGCCTCGCGATGCGCGCACATGATACCGCGCCGCGAGGCAATGCCTTGATCGAGAAGGCTCTGCATCACCGTCCTCTGATCGACCCAGTCCGGAAGGCGCACGCAATAGCTCTGCCAGTTGGAGCGGGCCCACTCCGGCTCGTACGGCAGGGTCAATCCTTCCAGGTCCGCCAGCAGCTCACCGTAGCGGGCCGCGAGTGCCCGCCGGCGCGCGATTAGATCTGGGAGCCGTTCGAGCTGCTTTCGCCCGATGGCAGCCTGCATGTCCGTCATCCGATAGTTGAAGCCGACGAAAAGGTAGCTCTCGAAGATGACTTGCGGTGAGCCGTGCCGCACCGTGTCGGGCACGTCCATCGCATGCTGACGCCAGAGCCTGAGCTTGCGGTCCTGATCGGGATCGGACGTCGTTAACATGCCGCCCTCACCTGTCGTAATGACCTTGCGGGGGTGGAAGGAAAAGCACGCCATTGTCCCGTGCGGTTCGCCGATAAAGTCCCATTCGCCATTGATGTTGATCTGGCTCCCAATCGCGCAGGCGGCGTCTTCGATCAGGGCGATGCCGTGGCGGTTTGTCAACGCCAGGAGCGAGGTCAGATCGCACGGCATTCCCATCTGATGGACGGCCAGAATCGCCCGCGTGCGTTCGGTAATTGCCTCGGCCACGCATTCCGGATCAAGGTTGTAGGTGGCAGGATCGATATCGACAAAAACGGGTGTCGCACCGCAATAGCGAATGCTGTTTGCGCTTGCGATGAAGGAGTGGCTTGCCGTGATGACCTCATCGCCAGGACCGACACCCAGGGCTAGCAGTGCTAGGTGCAGCGCAGTCGTGCAGTTTGACACCGCGCAGGCATGCGGTGCGCCAACCATTGCAGCGAACTCGCGCTCGAATGCGGCTACCTGAGGCCCTTGCGATACCCATCCAGAGAGAACCGCCTCGCGCGCAGCGTCGGCTTCGGTCTCGTCGAGACATGGTTTTGCGATTGGGATCATAGAGCCAGCGCCTTTTGCCTGTGGGGATATCGACGTTTCCGCGGCTTCACATTGCACTTTTCAGCCTACGACGAAACGTCTCTGTTCTCCAAACCAATGCGTCCGGCCTCGATAAACGTCCGAATGGTGGAGATAAGGCGCGGCGATGCCTGTGCGCTGAGCCGCTCGGTTTGATGAAAGACCTGGAGTTGATCCAGCCTGTCGACCAACTCCTGTTCGGTGAAAGCAACTATGATGCGGCCTTGCTCGGCGAACCGCTTTGCGGTTGCGAGCTGGTGGTCGTTGCGATGCTCACCCAGGCTCGCCCGACGAGGCATCACTATGATCCGCTTTCCAAGCTCCAGAGCGGTAATAATGGAGCCCATGCCGGCATGGGAAATCACAAGGTCTGCCGCTTCGACGCGTTCGCGAAACTCCGTCGCGTCGATAAACCGCTCGGTGCGAATATGTCCGGCATGGTACTCCGACGGACCGGTCTGCGCGAACACATCAGCTCTGCCGTGCGCGCCAGCCCACTCGTCGACTGTGCGGATCAAACGGTCAAACCGTCCCTGCGTTCCGACTGTCGTGAAAATCATAGCACCGAGCCTGTGTAATAAGGTCCATCAGGCCGCGCTAGGTGAGGCCACTGAGTCAGCCAGAGGTCTGCGCACTGACCAATTCGGTCTCCCGACATGGAAAGCTGCTCGACATTGGCGATGCTGTCGAGCCAGATGGTTCGCGCGCCCATCAATCGTCCGAATCGCAGCGCCAAATATCCCGGAGCCGCACCCGTCGAAACGACGATGTCAGGTTTTTCGTTCCAAACAATCCAGGCGAGCCTGCGGGCGGCCTTCAACAGGTCGATCTTGGTCCAGCGGTTGGCATCATTGACAAGGTAGAATTTATGTTCTGGCACCTGCGCGCGATATGACTCATGAACAGTGACGAACGTCACCTCGCAATCCTCGAAGGCGTGTTTGATACGCAGCAGTTGTACCCAGTGCCCCCCGCCCGAAGAAACCGCCAGCAATTTCGGGCGACTCCTGCGTGACTGCGACGTGCTATTATTCATCAATGTCTTGCGACGAAAGATCGGGATCCGAAGCATCGGCCGGCCTCTCAAAACGCTGCAAGGATCGCAAACGCCCACGACGAATTCGATTGGGCATCTCGAGTCGTTGCATCATTTAATTTAATTCCACAGTTTAAATTAAACGGAATGCCATTTAATATCAAGATATTTCTATATTTAAATTACCGATACTTCCTCCCGGAGAGCAGCCGCGACTGATGCGCGTTCGTTCCGCCACCATTCGACCAACTCAGCCAGTCCCTGTTCCAGCGAAACCGTGGAGCGGAAACCGAGCAGTCGTTCAGCCTTCGCGGTCGCTGCCAGACGGCGCGGCACGGGATTGACAGCACGTTCCGCTTGAAACTCCGGCGTCAGGTGTCCTTGCCCCATCACCGAAGCCAGCGCCTCCGCAAGTTCGGCAAGGCTGGTTTCCGTGCCGCTCGCCACATTGAACACCTCATCGCTGGCCTTGGCCTTGGCGCCGAGGACGTTGCAGCGTGCAATATCGCGAACGTGAACGAAATCCATGGTCTGCTTGCCGTCGCCGAAGATGATCGGCGGCAGCCCCGCTTCCAGACGCTCCATCCAGCGGATCAGCACCTCGGTGTAGCGGCCATGGATATCCATGCGGTCGCCGTAGACGTTGAAATACCGGAAGGCGACGTAATCGAGCCCGTACATATCGTTGAATGTGCGAAGCAGGCCTTCGTTGAAAGCCTTGGCTGCACCATAGATGGTGCGGTTGTCATAGGGGTTCTGCCGCTCCGTCGTCGGAAATTCCTCGGCCATCCCGTAGACGGACGCCGACGATGCCGCGATGACCTTTTCGACGTCGTGCTTGACACACAGATCAAGCAGATCGAACGTCGCCTGCACCATGACTTCCATCGCCAGGCGCGGCTCGGCCGCGCAATGGGTAATACGTAATGCGGCCTGGTGAAAGACGATGTCGGCCGCCTTCACCAGCGGCGCCATCAACTTGGCGTCGCGGATATCGCCGTGCACCAGTCGGACCGGGCCGCGCGCGGACGCGTACTTGAGATTTTCGGGACGGCCGCGGACCATATTGTCGAGCGCGACGATTTCGATACAACCCTCATCGCACAAGAGGTCCACGATGTGAGAGCCGATAAATCCGGCCCCGCCTGTCACCAGAACACGCTTGCCCTTTAGTTGCGCCAAATCCCCCTCCTACTCGTCTGTTTTCATTGGCAATGCTCGTCGAAGCGAAAGGCCGCCTTCGCTAGGCGGCTTCCGCAAAGACAACCCTTTCCAGTTCCTCAATCACCTGGGAAACCTGCTCCGGCTTCAGTTCTGCGTAGATCGGAACCGAGAGGAATTGAGCGGCCAACAGTTCGGTAACGGGGAAATCGCCGGCGCCGTATCCGAGACCTGCATAAGCCTTTTGAAGATGAACCGGCACGGGATAGTGAATGCCGGTACCGAAGCCGGCGGCCTGCATGGCCTGCTGCGCTTCGTCACGATGCTCAAGCTTGATGGCATAGACGTGATAAACGTGTCGGCTGTGCGCAGGTGGTAGCGGCCGGCCGCACCGGTGCTTCTCCAGCAGTTGATCGTAATAAGCGGCTATCGACCGGCGCGCTTCGGTCCAAGCTTCGATGTAATTCATCTTCACGTTCAGGACGGCGCCCTGAATTCCATCCATGCGATAATTGTAGCCTTGTACGACGTGATTGTATTTGGATTCTTGGCCCCAATCGCGCAGCAGGGAAACACGTTTGGCGAACTCGGGACCGTTGGTGACGACCGCCCCGCCCTCGCCATAAGCACCAAGGTTCTTGCCGGGATAAAAACTGAAACAGCCGAGATCGCCGATCGATCCCGCACGGCGCCCCTTGTATTCGGCGCCATGCGCCTGCGCCGCGTCCTCGATCACGATGAGGTTGTGGCGGCGAGCGACCTCCATGATCGGATCCATATCAGCCATCAGGCCATGGAGATGAACCGGGAGGATCGCTTTGGTACGGGGCGTTATCGCTGCCTCGATCAACGTGGGATCCATCGTCCAGGTAACGGGATCGACGTCCACATAGACAGGCTTCGCACCGCTGTAGAGGACGGCGGCGGTGGTCGCAACAAAGGTCATCGAGACGGTGATCACCTCGTCACCCGGCCCAACGCCGGCGGCGAGAAGCGCCAAATGCAGGGCCGACGTGCCGCTACTGACCGCCAGGCAATGCTTCACGTTGCAATAGGAGGCAAACCGCTCCTCGAATGCAGCCACCTCCGGCCCCAACACGAATTGCGCGCCGTCGATAACGCGCATCACCGCAGCGTCGATCTCAGGCTTCATTTGCTTGTATTGGGCTTTCAAATCAAGGAAAGGTATCAAAGACCGACCCCGTCATATTGCCCGCAGGATCGCGGGATTTAGTTATTTAAATCGCCACTGCAAGTTAAATTATAATCCAGAAATAAACAAATAAAATAAATCGAACCATCTGTTAAGAACCCGATTCCTTCGCGCGACGTTAATGCCGGCCCCTATTTCCCGGCCTTCAGCGTTTCGAAGGCCGCCGTGACCGGCAGGGAGTCGATTGCGCGGGCCGGAACGCCAGCCACGACCGCCCGCGCGGGCACGTCGCGTGTGACGACCGAACCAGCCCCGATTATTGCGCCCTCGCCAATGGTGATTCCGCACAGGATCGTGGCGTTTGACCCGATCGACGCGCGACGGCCGACCCGCGTTGTTTCCACCTTCCAATCCGCCGCTCCCTGTAGACGGCCATCTTCCGTGGTTGCGCGTGGAAACCGGTCATTCGTGAACATGACGCCGTGCCCGATGAAGACTTCGTCCTCGATCGTCACCCCTTCGCAGATGAAGGTGTGCGACGATATCTTGCAGCGCGAGCCGATCCGCGCGCCGGACTGGATCTCGACAAACGTACCGATCCGGGTTTCATTGCCGACCGTACAGCCGTAGAGATTGACGAGCTCTGGATGGAAGATCCGAACATCCCGGCCGAGTTCAACGTCTTTTGCAATAGCCATATAGACTGCTCCTTACGTCCGGCTTCGATCGAAAATCCGGCGGGTCCTATCCGAGTGAATTGCGCTTCGCGTAACCGACTAACCTGAGGAACGATGCTTCGAAGCGGCCACTCGCCGCCACTTGCAGCCGGGTCAGCAGCGGATGTTCCGTGATCATCATGCCGGAGAGCCAGCAGATGCCGGCGGAAAGACAAGCCAAACCCAGCCCAAGTACCGGACCCAGCACGGCGTAATCCACCATGGCGGCGCAGACGGCGACGACAGACGAAGTAAGGAGCGTCACGATTGCACTCTTGAATATCGCGTCGAACAGGTCGGACCATCCGATGTCGAGATGACGAGCGATGAAATAGATCGCCACCGTGGCCTGAAACGGCAAGGTCAGCACTGCCGATGCCGCCACCGCCTTCACGCCGAAAAACGACGCAACGAAGATAACGAGCAGCGACGGCGGCAGCGATATCAGCGACGATATCAGCGCGTCGCGTACACTGCCCACGGCCACCAGTATCGGATAGCTCAGGAAGGCCACGAACAGCGACAGATACCCGATGCACAGCAGACGCACCAAAGGAACAATTTCGAGCCAGGTCGGGCCAAGCCAGATCAAGATGATGGGCTGCGCCATGATCGCTATGAACGCCAGGAAGGGCCAATGCACCACCGTCAGAAGCGAGATCGCATCGAGATAGATGCGCCTCAGGCTTCCGCCCGCCTTGGTTTGCGCGAAAATCGCCGGCATGATCACAGGGCTCAGGACTTGTCCGACCAGCTTGTCGAACACCTGCGTGATGCCGACGGCGCGGCTGTAGAGTCCGACGGCAGCGAAATCCAGGATGCGCGCGATGAATATCTGCGGCGCCAGATTGTAAAACACGTTGATGATGACGACGCCTCCCGAGTAAAGGCCAAAGCCTACCACATCGGAATATTCCGACAGCGAGGGACGGAACACCCGTCTGTTCTTCCAAAATGCGATCAGTAGCACCGTGAGTGTGACGTTTCCGGCAACTCCGCCCCAGATCGGAGCCATGTAGCTGTAGTGTAGCAGGGCCATCACGATCGAGATCACGATCGAGACCGCATTTGCCAAGAGGCTACAAATGGCGATCTTGCCAAACTCCATGTCGCGGCGGAACAGGGCCGATATTACTACCGAGAACGGCGTCAGCGCGAAACTCAGGGAAGCTACGGCGATACCGACCCTCAGACCGTCCTGCTGCCTGAAGAACCACACCAGCACATCGCGGCAAAGGAACAACGCGAGGCCGACCGCGATCGAAATGCAAAATGTGATCGTGAAGGCCGTCCTGATGTTTTGCTCCGAGAGCACCTTCTTCTGAATCAGATAGTTGGCGCCGCCGAATTCCTGGAATGATGCCGCGATAACCGCGACCACGGCGTTGATTACAGCGTAGACCCCGAATTCTCCTGGCGCCAGAAGCCGCGACAGCGCCGCAGTTGAGAAAAGGAACAGCAGCATGTTTCCATAGCGCTCGACCGCAGAGAACAATATGGAGCGGTAAATGCCGGACATTTCAGTCTGCTACCCAAAAATGGCAGACCGCCGAGCGGAGCTCGCCGTACAGGTCGCGATTGCCAAACAATCGGATTGTCGCCGCACGTCAGGATTTCCGCCAGTTGGGATGGATCTGGAGCTCCGCTGTCTCCGCGCTCATCAGGCCAGCTCCGCTAGCCTGAGAATTTGCCCCAACCGGACCGGCCTGCCCTGTTCCTTGATCGAACGCGACGCCGCCTCAAGGATCTCGACCACCTGCAAGCCGGACTCCGCACTCGAAATGGGCGTCTTGCCGTTACTCAGGCAATCGACGAAATGCTGTACCTCGGTCTGCAGGGCCTCCTTCGCCGCCAGATGGGGCGCCCACATATCTCCGGCGCGATATCCTATGCGCAGTTGGTGCGCCTTCTCCGGGGATCCATTTAGCGTGATCCCCTTGTCGTAAATCTTGATCTTCTCGGTCGGTTCGACGTCATCATACACAATCATCTTGCGACTGCCGCCGATAAACGTCTGCCGGACCTTGATCGGCGATAGCCAATTGACGCTGACATGGGCTACGCAACTGCTTTGGAAAAACAGCGTGATGTGGGCCATATTCTCCGGTGCACCACTGACGTGGCACGAGCCCGTCGCTGACACGGCCACCGGCGTCTCGTTCAGGATATACTGGATAATCGACATGTCGTGGACTGCGAGATCCCAGATTACGTTGACGTCACTCTGGAACAGCCCCAGGCTCGAGCGGATGCTGTCGTAGTAATAGATATCTCCGAGCGCTCCTTCGTGCACCAGTTGACTAATTTTCTGGACGGCTGGCGTATACAGGAAGGTGTGGTCCACCATCAGGACCAGATTGCGCTTGTCCGCCTCCTCCATGAGATGGCGCACCTGATCGGAGGTGGGCGCCAGCGGCTTTTCGACGAAGACGTGTTTTCCTGCCCGCAGCGCTGCAAGCGCCAATTCGTAATGCGTATGTACTGGGGTCGCGATCGCGACCGCATCAACCCGGGTATCCTGCAGGATGTCGCGACAATCGGTTGTCGTTCCGACTTCCGGATGCAGACGCCTGCTGACGGCGAGTTTCGCCGGATCCAGATCGCTGACAGTGACGACCCGCGAACATTCGCTGTTCGCAAAATTGCGAACGAGGTTCGGCCCCCAATAACCGTATCCGATCACACCAATTCCGACTAAGCTATCCGGCATTTGACACCCATTCAAACTATCGAACAACAATGGCCTATTCGGGCGGCGCAGATCTGCATCGGGCCGCTCAATTCCCTATCGTCGTCGGCGCCACTTAGGCGAGTCCCCGCGGCACCGCGAACAACAACAATAACCCCGCCGATTCATGGCCAACTTAACTGCCGATTATGTTTTTATCGTATTTAATGCGAAATTATATTCACGCCAGTTTAATTGCAAAATAAACAAAATGGCAATAGCAATATATTGCTCGTATTGAGATGCAGCCCGTGCCAGACCGCCGCCAATTCGCGATGGCGTTGATTAGTATTCACGTATGCTCTCATCCAAGCCGCGCAGCAGCGGATAAAGGAAATAGGACATCACGCTGCGCCGCCCGACCTTCATCTCGGCGGTCACCGCCATGCCGGGGATGAATTGAGCGCGCTCCGCCGGCAGCCGAAGGTGCGTATCGGACAAGTCGACCAATACGCGGTAATAGGGAGCGGTCGGACGGTGCGCACCTTCGGCTTTCGGATCCGGCGGGAACGAGTCCTGGCTGATGACGGCTACCTCGCCTTTGGCCGTTCCGTATTTCTGGAACGGAAAGGCATCAAACTTGATCCGGACAGGCTGACCGACCGAAACCTGGCCGACGTCCTTGCCCTCGACGTTGACCTCGGCCCGCAGCGGCACATCGCGGGGAACAAGCACGAACATCGGCTCGGCCTCACGGGCGACTGAACCGACAGTTCGGTTGGCAATGTCGAGCACGATTGCATCGGCCGGCGCCTTCAGCACGATCAGCTGCCGGCGAAGCTCAGCTTTCTTGAGGTCTTCCGCCGCGCTGTCCCGCTTCGCCAGTGTCTCCACGAGGTCCTGATAAGCCGTCTTGCGAAAATCCTCGGCGTAGACCTTCTGGTCCGCCTCGGCTTTGTCGAGGCGATGCGTGTAATCGGCGATATTGCCGCGGACGCGCGCCAGGTTGCTTTCCACGTCGAGGCGGGCATCGCGCGACAGCAGCAGGTTCAGCTTCGAACCGACTTCCTTGTCCATCAGCGTCGCACGCATGACCTCGATCGACTTCATGGTTTCGAGCCGCTGAAGCAGCACTGTCTCTTCGTTCTCCGCAGTCCTTAGGTTGGCGCGTGCGGACGCGATTTGAGCTTGATAATTCTCCACCTGCGCATCGTAGGCCGCCTTGCGCTGTAGGAACATCTTGCGCTGCAGGACCTGGTCGGCATTGGCGGATTCGCCGATGACATACTCCTCACCATTCAACTCAGCCTTGAGGCGGTCAATGGCGGCATTGAACACACCGACCTTGCTGTTCAACTGGTCGAGATCCGCCTGCGAGAAAGTTGGATCGAGCGTCGCCAGCAGGTCGCCGCGATTGACCCGGTCGCCCGGCTTGACATGTATCTCGCGGATCACGGAGGTCTCGAGCGGCTGGACGACGATATTGGGACGCGTGGTGACCAGCTTGCCCTGCGCCGTCACGATCATGTCGACCTGCGACCCCGCGGCCCAGCCGATCGCGGTGAGTATCAGAGCCAGGACGCAATAGAGCGTCACGCGGGCGATCCGCGGCGGCGCCCGATGCTCGACCTCGATCGCGTCGGATTGGAATTCCGTCACTACCTGCGGCCGGCGCCTGGTGGGCCGGAATAGTCCGCGCCGCCGCCGTTCGGTCGTCCGCACCGGGGCGTTTGCATCGCTGCCGGATTTCTCAGGCTTGGTCATGCGATCTGCTTCGTCTGCTGGTTCCAGAGATGTCGGTAAATCATGCACTTCGACAGCAACCGGTCGTGATGATCGACGTCGACGATCCGGCCGCGATCGATCACGAGTATCTGGTTCGCGTCCGCGAGCATCGACAGCCGGTGCGAGACGATGATGACGGTGCGCCCCTCAGCGATACGGCGCAGATTGCGCCGGATGATCATCTCACTTTCGGAATCGAGCGCGCTTGTTGCCTCGTCCAGAATCAGGATGCGCGGATTGACGATCAGCGCCCTGGCGATCGCGAGGCGCTGCTTCTGCCCGCCCGACAGATTCGAGGCATCCTCCTCGAGCATGGTGTCGAAACCGCGCGGGAGCCGTTCGATGAATTCATCGGCCCCTGCGAGCTGGGCTGCGCGCACGACCTCTGCAAAGGTCGCATCGCGCTTCACGCAGGCGATATTGTCGCGAACCGTGCCGCGAAACAGGAAATTATCCTGCAAAACCAATCCGAGATTTTGGCGCAGGTGAGCGAGATCGAGTTCCCTCGAGTCGTATCCGTCAACGCGCAGCAGACCCTGCTGCACCGGATACATCCCGGAAATGAGCCGCGTTAGCGTCGTCTTGCCGGAGCCGCTTCGGCCGACAATTCCGAATATCGATCCCGGGGCGATAGAGAACGAGACGTCGTCCAACGCCGGCGCGCCTTCCGAGCCATAGCGGAACGAGACATTCTCGAACTCGATCCTGCCGGCGAAGTCGGGCCGCAGCCCCTCGCGATTACCATCGCGTTCGGGTTTCTGGTTCATCACCTCGCCCAGCATCTTCACCGCCAGCGCGACTTCCTGATATTCATGAACCATGGTCACCAACTGGACCAGCGGTCCTGACACGCGCCCCGCCAGCATATTGAAGGCGACCAGGGCGCCGATGGTCATCTCGCCGCTGAAGACGTCGAGCGCCCCAAACGAGATGATGCCGAGGGTCATCATCTTCTCAAGAAATCCGGTGGTCGACTGGGCGGCCGCGGAAATCTTCTCGACGCCGAACCGCATCGTCACCGACTGTGCGCAGCGATCGTCCCAAACTCTGCTCTGCATCGGCTCCATCGCCAGCGACTTCACCGTGCGCATGCCGTGCACAGTCTCGACCAACAGAGCCTGCCGCGCGCCTTCCGCCTGGTACAGATTATAAAGACGGCGCCGGAACGGTCCCATCAGCAGCGCGACGACCAAGCCGCTCGCGGCGGTGAAGGCCAGCACTATGCATGTCAATTTGATGCTGTAGAACGCCAGCACCGGGATGAAGACGAATAGCGACAGCGCGTCGAGCGTGGTCAGGAACAGGCGACCGGTCAGGAACTCTCGAATTCGCGCCGCCTGTTGCATGTGCTTTACCAGCACGCCGGCCGAAACGTGCTCAAAGAACGTCACGGGCAGGCCAAGGAGGTGACCAAAGGTCTTGGTTGCTACCCGGATATCGACCTTGTTGGTCGCATAGAGCAAAAGATAGCGCCGCAGAAAGCCGAATATCGCGTCGAACGCCAGGGCCGCAGTCGCACCGGCCGCCAGCACATAGAGCGTGGTGAAGCTCTCGTGCACAAGGACCTTGTCGATGACGAGCTGGAAGAAGATCGGTGTCGCGAGCCCCAGTGCATAGAGCATGATGGCGGCGATCGCGACGTCGACAAACAGTCGCCACTGACGCGCCAGTTCGGGGATGAACCAGCGCAGCCCGAATGTGGGCCGATGGTCCGACGCAAGCCGCTCGCGCTTGATCAGGATAGCCTCGCCGCCCCATCGGGCGCAGAAGCTATCCCTGTCGACGATCAGAGGCTCGTCCCGGCGCTCGGCGAGCGGATCGAACACGCTAACCGCTTCCGCACCATCGGCTCCCTGCCCTGCCGCGAGAACGACGATCCAGTTGCCGTTCGAAAGTCGGAGCAGAGCCGGATAAGCCTCTCCCAACCGAAACAGCGCACCCCAGTCAAGCTGCGTGCGCGTTGCGCGCATGCCCGCTTCCTTCGCCATCCGCAGCAGTCGCGTTGCCGAGACAGGGACCCCGTCGATGGCGTAGCTGTGCTTGAGCCGCTCAACCGGCAGATCGACGCCATGATAGGCGGCGATCTTTGCGAGACATTCAAGTTCTGTCCGCAAGGCCGGGCGCAAGGTCTCGTCGGCGTTCACGGGCGACGCTTCCGCGCCCGTGAGGTCGGCTTCAACGGAAATTGCTTGAGGCATTGGGGGACCGTGGGCTGTTGGGCGGTTCGCGATCCGTCGAAGTGGTCGGGGCCTGGCCGGCCTGTCCTTTCGGCGGGTTGCGCCGCACCGCGCCAGCGTCGACCAGTCCCTGCAGCGCGTTCTGCATCACCTCGACCGAGTTCGCGAACGACTCCACGGAAAAAATCAGCCTTTGCCGGAACACCTTCTTCGGCGCATTGTTGGCGTCGCGTTCGGTCGGCGAAAGGCTGACCAGATCGACCCGGACGATCGACCCGCCAATGGTGATCTCTTCTACCCCGTCAGTATAGAGCTCGTCGTGCATCAAAGCCTCCAATGCTGCCAACTTCAGCCCCGCCTCGACCTGCAGCCGGGGGATCGACGCTGACGATAGTCACGGACCTGGAGCGGCCGATCGAGGCCCGGGCTGTTGCTGCTTCGATATCCGTCCGGCCCACGGAAATGGCGGAAAGCCGAAAGCTGGGCATCGGAGTCATCAAACAAAACCCCTGGTTCCCGTCTCCGCATCTCCAGCACCCGAAATGACCAGCCGGATATTCTGGAAAATAAATAAAGAACGCGGAAAATTAAATGTCAATCGATTATGTCGCAATCACACGACATATATATTATCTCGGACGTTATCTATCGCTGAATCCAGATTCGGGGAAGCGCGACGCGGCTTCCCCTCAACCCATTCACCAACAAGACTGTTTTCCGACTGAATGAAGATTTGGCTAGGAAGCAAGCGTCAATTCGCCCATAGCGGCCACGGACGAACCTCCCGTTCTCCGCGATTTTGCGGACATGCTTGCGGGAGTCATTCAACCGCCTCACACATTAAATACTCGCGAGCAGCCCGTTCAGCATCCGAAAATTAACTATCTTACATTTAATTTGAACAAACCACATTTTCCGGTATATTTATTAAGTGCAGGGCAGCACGGCGCCCGGCATTCGGCGGGCCATGCCAATTTACGCGGGCGGCGGCACGGCGGGATTCACCAGGTGGCGGAGGCGAACACCGAATGCTCCAGAGCAATATGCTGCAAACCGACAGGCTTGGCGCGCCAGTCTACAATGATGTGGCCGGGAGCGGCGGCGTCAGTGAACTCATTAATACCGCCGTTGCATTCCTGCGACGACAGTACGTGGTGATCATTCTTGCAACCTCACTCGGCGTGACGGCTTGCCTGATCTATCTGCGGATCACGCCGCCGACCTATACCGCCCAGGTTCAGGTCATGCTTGAGAATCCCAAGGCGCAATTCATCCAGCAACAGTCGCTCCTGGCTGAGCCGGCCTTCGATCGCACCCTGTTCGAAACTCAGGTAGAGATCCTCAAATCGAGAGGTATGGCAGTCCGGATCATCACTCAGTTCAAGCTTGCCGACGATCCCGATTTCAACGCGCCGGCATGGACGTTGTCCTCTTTGCTTCAGCGAGTTCGCGCTGTATTTGGATCGTCTCCGTCGCAGGATATGCAACTGCCTGCGGCGAGCGAGCCGCAGGATGGCATCATCACGGCGTTTCAGAGCCGGGTTGCAGTAACCCGAATCAACTACAGCAATTTGATCGAGATCGGCTACAGTTCAAGCACCCCCATACGGGCAGCCGAGATCGCCAACGCGATCGCGAGCGTCTACCTTGCCGACCAGGAAAAAGTCAGGCTGGAGACAAATCGTCGGGCAGGGGAATGGATGCAGGAGAGGCTACGGGAGCTTGGAGATCAGGCTCTCGCGGCCGAACGCGCGGTCAGCGCCTTTAAATCCAAGAACAACCTCGTTTCCGCCGGAGGAAAGCCGATCGACGAGCAGCAGGTAGCGGACCTCAGCACCCGGTTGGTCGCCGCTCGCACCCAAACGTCCGAGGCGCTCGCCAAGTTGAATCGCTATGAGGCGATCCTGGAAGCCAACCCACCGAACTCATCATCGATCGGCAATTTGGATGCAGCCGGCGTGGATGCACTTAGCAGCCCCATCATCACCAGCCTTCGGCAGCAATATCTTGAGCTGGAGCGGCGCGTAGCGGAGTGGGCGCCACGTTTTGGCCGCGACCACGCCGCGGTCGTAAACTTACGAAATCGGATGCGCGAGCTTCGCGGGTCGATCCTCGACGAGGTCAAGCGGTATGCGGAGACGAGCCGGAGCGAATTGGAGGTCGCCAAGCAGCGGCAGCAGGAGATTGAGAGGCGAATGGCCGAGGCTGTGGAGCAGTCGCGCACGACAAACCTGGCCGAGATCACGATACGCGAATTAGAAAGCAAGGCGAAAAGCTTGCGCAGCCTGCACGATACGTTCCTGCAGCGCTATGTCGGCTCGGCGCAGCAAGAAGGCTTTCCTATCGCGGAGGCGCGGGTGATGTATCCCGCGGTGCCGCCACAGAGCAAGAGCAAACCGAAGGGACCGGTAATCATGATGATGGGTCTACTCGGCGGGCTTGGGCTGGGCTTGGGGCTCGGCCTGTTCAGGGAAATGATGGATCGCGTCTTCCGTACATCCTCGCAGATCGAAACCACGCTGGGATTACCATGCCTGTCCCTGGTGCCGGCATTGCGGGCCGAAAAGCGCTCGTCGCCTGCAAAGGCAACGTCATGGAACTCCGATCATGACATGCGGCAGCGAAAGAT
This sequence comes from Bradyrhizobium sp. Ses1, assembly GCF_059512365.1. NCBI lineage: Bacteria > Pseudomonadati > Pseudomonadota > Alphaproteobacteria > Hyphomicrobiales > Nitrobacteraceae > Bradyrhizobium > Bradyrhizobium sp. Ses1. Next base: position 61,115 of record NZ_JCAMOQ010000007.1, on the reverse strand, counting down.
TTCTACCGGCTCGACATTTCACAGGACCGTCATCGGCAAGCCATTGTCCCGATACGCGGAGTCGATCCGCGCAATCAAACTCGCCATAGACCTCAATCCCAGCAAAGCCTCCAATCAGGTGATCGGCATCACCTCGGCCCTGCCCGACGAGGGTAAGACGACGATCGCAGCCTCGCTCGCCCAGCTCATCGCTCATAGCGGCAAGAGCGTCATCGTGGTCGATTGCGACCTTCGAAACCCGTCGCTTTCCGCCAGTCTCGCCGCGAACGCCACGACAGGCATCGTAGACGTCGTCAGTCACGGCAGGCAGATCGAGGAGACGATCTGGCGCGATCCGAAAACAAATCTGGCATTCCTGCCCGCCGCCAGCCGGACACCGGTGCTCCACACCAGCGAGATGCTGGCAGCGGATTCGATGCGCAAACTGTTCGATCAGCTAAGATCGGCCTATGACTATGTCATCGTCGATCTTCCGCCACTGACCCCACTGGTCGATGTTCGCTCGACGACGGCCTTCATCGACTGCTTTGTCCTTGTGGTGGAGTGGGGGCAGACGAAGGTCGAGGTCGTCAAGCACGCGCTGCACACTGCTCCCAATATCCACGAGTGTCTGATCGGCGCGGTTCTCAACAAGACCGACATCAAGGCGATGTCTCGCTACGACACGCACCGCAGCGACTATTATCGCGACGAACATTATATCCGCTATGGGCTGACCGCCTCCAACTGAAGCGGATTCGATACCCGGTTCAGGATTGGGCGCCCCGCCTCTCCCCATCATGTTGCATATTGGCAACAAGCAGCGGTTGCATTTCGGGTCAATGCGATGATTCGCTGGCCTGAATCGCGTATTAATGTACCTTACCTGCAGTGGGACGACTTGGGGATATTCACCATTATCGCGCTGCAAACATGCGGGAGGATCGTCGCTGGTCTCCTGGCACTTTCTTGTGCCGGGTGCATCATCACGCCTGGATCCGGTCCGTTGGCGACAGATGTCCGATCCGCATCGGAAGGACTTGAGCCGGCCAGCCTCCCCTACGCCCTGGTCAAGCTGACTCCGGAAGTCGTCGAAGTTCTCGGTCGATACACGCCGAGGCTGTCGTCGGCCTTTGCCGACAGGACGCCGCCGAAAGCGTTCCGCTTCGGCATCGGCGACACCGTCAGCATCACCATATTCGAGTCCGCCGCCGGCGGCTTGTTTACATCGGACGCAGGCGTCCGCGCCGGCAACTTCGTTACGGTTCCAAACCAGGTGGTGGACGAAAGGGGCAATATCGCCGTTCCCTACGCTGGCACGATCCGGGCGCTGGGCCGCACCCCCTCGGAGATCCGTGACGACATCACAGACAAGCTCAAGGGCCGTGCCCTCGAGCCTCAGGTCATTGTCGCGGTGGCCGAGCAGAACACGTCCTTGGTGAGTGTCCTCGGCGACGTGCGTTCCGCTGGTCGCTTTCGTGCGAGCCCGTCCGCTGAACGCGTCATCGATGCCATCGCGCGCGCCGGCGGACCCGCCACCCAAGGCTATGACATGTGGGTGTCGCTCGAGCGCAAGGGACACCGGGCAAGCGTTCCGTTCGGCGCATTGATGTACGAGCCTTCCAACAACATCTACGTGCTGCCGAACGATGTCATCTATCTTTACAGCCAACCGCAGACCTTCGTCGCGTTCGGTGCGACCGGCCTTCAGGGGCAATTCAAGTTCGATGCGTGGCGCATCTCGCTCGCCGAGGCGATAGGCAAGCAGGGTGGCATGAATGATGGACAGGCCGATCCATCGTCAGTCTTCCTGTACAGGGGCGAGACGCGCGAAGTGGCGGCGCAGATTGGCGTCGATTGCAGGCCCTTTAAAGGCCCGATCGTTCCTGTCATTTATCTGATCAACTTGCGCGATCCTTCGGGCTATTTCCTCGCGCAAACCTTTGAAATGCGGAACAAGGACGTCATCTACACGTCGAATTCTGCCTCGGTCGAGACCACCAAGTTCCTGAACTTCCTGCGAACGATCATGGCCACGGCAAACGACCCGATCATCTACGCAACCAACGGCTACGCTCTCAAGGCTGCCACCGCGGGCCAACCAAGCACGGTGATCACGACACCGACCCCAATTACTTCACCATCGGTCACAGTTACCTCACCAGCGATCACTCGTTGATTCGGCGGGCTTACGCCCGGCGACGCTGCCGGCAGGGCATGATCTCCGGGAGGAGATCATGCGTCCCTTGATCAGGAGGCTCCGGGCCGGCGATGCGGAGCGAGGAAGCGCCCGCTTGCAACTGATCGCGCGCAGCATCTGCCATTGATTCTGCACGATCAGCGAGCTTACGCGCCAGGCGAGCCTCGATGCGCCACGTCGCCGCGCCGTCCTGGGGCTCCGGGAGAAGGCTCCATCGTTTGTCGTCCGATGCATCCTGATGCGGACGCGCGATGGATACAGGAACCGCTCTGGCGACGCGCGAACGGAGTGCGCCCCGGAAAAGACCGGCCATTTAAATTCATTTAATCTCGCAATTAATTCTTGCTCCATTTAACGCATTATTATAGATTAAATAATGGTTAAGACGGGCCACCCCGTGATCATTTCAAGCCAGCCATGAATTTCATAACCCGCAATATTGCAGCGGACGTCGATGGCGAGTTTGTCGCTCGTAGCTTCAGCCCAACGCTGAAGTCCGGACGAAGATGGCCGATCCGCTATCGCTCCATTGAGTTGTTCGCGACCTGCAGCGATGTCGCGATCATCGTGATCGCCAGCATTCTTTCCACACTGCTTTACCGGCTCCATGTGGGCGGAACCTCAGCTGATGTCAGTAAAGCGATAGGTTCCGCGATCGTCGTCTCGGCACTCTGCGTTTCCTTGCTAAAGACGCGAGGCATGTACAGGCCGGCTGAACTCCTCGCGCTTCGGCGTCAAGTCTATGCCGTTTGCCTCTCCTGGATGTTCGTGTTCGTTTTGCTTAGTGGGGCCGTCGGCGCCCTCAACATCGGCGCCGAACTCTCGCGCGGCGCCGGCATTGCATTTGCCGTCGTCGGCTTGGCGATGCTGATCGGACATCGGGTCGTCATGAGAGCCCTGCTATCGAAGGGCCTCAACGACCGGAAATTTTCCGGCGGCAACGTAGTGTTGATCACGGACCAGGCGCGATCGCAGGACACCGGGCTGGCGGCGGCGCTGACGGCACTGGGATTTCGCTTGGCTGGACATTTCAGCCTGCCTCGGCCCGGCGCCAGTTCAAGCTACCGCAGGCGGCTTAGCAGTCTCGTAGTCCGGCATGCACGCGGCTTCGACATCGAACAGATCATTGTGGAAGCGGATCCGAACCGATGGTGCGAGTTGCGCGAGTTCGTGGCCGAGCTGAGAGTCTTGCCGTTTCCGGTCGTCTTCGTTCCGGTCGGGGCTGCATCGGAGATGTTCGCGCGACCGACCCGGGATCTCGGCAGCACCATAGGCGTCGAGGTGCAGCGCGGGCCTCTCACCCCAATTGAATGCGCTGCCAAGCGAAGCATTGATCTGATCGGCGCTGGAATTTGCCTGATCATATTGGCGCCGCTGCTGGCGCTCGTTGCCATCATCATCAAGCTTGACTCGCCGGGCCCCGTCCTTTTCAGGCAGCAACGCTGCGGCTTCAACGGCCGTAGCTTTGCGATCTACAAGTTTCGGACCATGCGTGTGCTGGAGAATGGACCCTCGATCACCCAAGCCGGGCCCGCCGACAGCCGCGTGACCCGGATTGGCAAATGGCTGCGCAGGACCAGCATAGACGAGCTGCCGCAGCTCCTGAATGTCCTGGAAGGGAGCATGTCCCTGATCGGACCGCGACCGCATGCGATGGCGCACGACAGTCAATTCGACGAGGCGGTCCAACACTACGCGTTCCGCCGGCGGGTCAAGCCCGGGCTCACCGGTTGGGCTCAGATCCATGGTTGCCGCGGCCCCACGCCCACGAGGACTCTGATCGAGCAACGGGTCGAATTCGACCTGTGGTACATCGACAACTGGAGTCTACGACTGGATTTCGCAATTCTGCTCCGGACCCCAATGGAAGTATTGCGCGCGCGCAACGCCTTTTGACCGTATTCGGTCCTGATTGCATCAGAACCGACGCTGTTGGCGCGTTTCCTTCACGCAAACAGGTATCCACGTCGCCCGGAAACGCTCCAAGGATCGGATCGAAGCCGCTTTCGGCGATGGGCGCACAAATGAACGAACGCAAAACGGCTAAACCCGGATGGCATGGCTCGCATGCCTCCTCCAGGCTGTCGTTCGTCGACCAGGTAGGAGGATTTGCGATCCCGGACTTCGTCGCGGATCAGGCGCGCTGCCGGCCTTTCGAACCGCTCTCGCTGATCCGAAACTCTTCGATTTTCTTTCCTGATTTCATCGCGGCGACAAGCCACCGAGGCAGCTTGCCACGGCCCGACCAGGTCTCGGAGGTCTTCGGATTACGGTATTTCGGCAGCACTCTCGGATACTTCCGCCGCGGCTTCCCGCCCTGGAGCGTTCGCGCATCATCCGACTCGCGCGCGCCACCCACACCCCGGCTAAGAACCGCCAGCCGCTTCTCAAGTTCGCGCTTTTCCGCTTCGATCCGGGCCGACAATATCCCGCTGATCTCTTCATGAAGTGACCAGAGATCATCTAAAGACATGGACTTTAGTTCGATTTCTTTCGCCGACATGGTCGTCCCGCGGTTCCACCTTAATAATCGGCTGTCATATTGCCTCGTTCATTATTAATCAAGGGGAATACCAAAAAGTTCCAATGCAAGTTCTGGATAAATCAGTCATGCATACATTTATGCACCCACAGCCTATTGCAGAAGCTGCAACAGCCGAAGGTAACGCGCAATAAGATATGTTACCGAATTTGAGGGGCTACACGGCGCAGGACTCGCGCAGACCCCTGGCGCGGAACGCCGGCGCCTGACGTAATCGCCTCCCATGCCTCTTCCGCAGGCTCGGGATAACCCGCTTGCTTCTCCGGCGCATGAGTGGCCGTAACCGGCAGCGAATTACCTCGATATCCCTCAGGGCGAGACGTCGAAGCTCGATCTGGGCCTGCAAGGCGCGAATATCCCGCAGGGCGGCGGAAGGGACGACAAAGCGACTGACAGTCTCATGAAGATGGCAGAGGGGAAGCTCAATACGGTCCATTTCTCAAACCCTTACAATACCAACTTAAACCACATTTCCGCACAATTATTTATCTATTTAAACTCCGCAGATCGCCTGAAATTCCGCCATAGCTTGCCAATAAAAAACGAATTATCAAGCATTAAATAAATCATTGGATATAATATTTATGTCACATATAATGTCTTCCATTCACGTCGGCGCTCAGCGCTTTTTATCGCCTGAGCAGAGAGTGTGTTTTGTAGAGAAATTGCCCGCTCAGGCTCAAATTGGTCGCGAGAGCACGATGCGCAAATCCGATTTAGAGACGATGACTTTCGACGAGCTTTGGCTTCTCCACGAAGAGATTACGAAGATTTTGTCGGAGAGAATCACGGCCGAGAAGCTCGAGCTGGAGAAACGCTTGGCTCAACTCAATCCGCCCGAGCCGATGCAGGATAGTGCAGGTTCCGAGCCGGGCGCCGAACGGCCGCGCCGCAGATATCCACGGGTGCCGCCGAAATACTGCAACCCGATGGAGCCAACCGAAACCTGGTCCGGTCGCGGCAAACAACCCCGATGGCTCGTCGCCGCGCTGCAGTCCGGGCGCAAGCTGGAGGAGTTCAGAATCGAGGACAGCGACAAGGCGACGGACGACAACGCTCACCGCTCCTGAGCGCGTCGTTCGCCGAGATATCTTAGCTGTGCAACTGAACAGGCGCCGCGCCGCGCGTGTACTCGAGGTGCCTGGCGAGACTGGTACGGATGCCCGAAATCTCACCCAGAAGAACGTCGCAGAGTTGAATTCGGGAGGCAATGACGGTTGGGTTGGCTCCCTCACCATTTAAAAGATGAAGCTGAATTTGCGCCTGCTTGATCGCGTTAAGGGAATCCCAAAGGACGCAATCACTCGACTTATAAATATTCCTCATTATTGACCCCCTCACCCAAACAAATGACCGGTGGTCGGCAATAGTCACTTTCGTTAGTCGGCGATCATCGATGATGGTTCATCTCGCCTGCGACAATTTTACACATGAAAATTCATCGCATGTCTTGCAGCTCGCCGGTCAAAAATTCGACGGCCGGACGAAAGACTGACTCGCGTTCATTTAAATAGTTTAAATCGAGCCACGAAACGAAGCAACTTAAATCGGGTGCAATGCGCAAGCATCGTTAGCTCTTTTCTCAAATCGAACTAAACACTTCCCGCACATGCGAGCGAGATCCCGTGTGGCTGGTCTGCAATAGTCGGCTCTCGCTCACGGATGAACGTATAGCGCCGATGCTGCAGTGCGCTACCGTCAGTCTACCCGGCGGCGCGGCTGCTCCGAGAACAGTGACCAGTTTCGTCGCCTGCGGCGTGCGCACTGCATCGAAGCGACGAATTCGCCGCCCGAGTGTTGCGGCGGGGGAACGCTCAACGAACCCGCACGGGCGAGCCGGAGGGTGGTCGGCCGGAAAGCCCTACAGACGGCAACGTGGGGAAACGCGCCTCCGGACGCTACCGCAGGTCACCGCCTTCGAGCGCGTCAGGGGTACGTCTCGCGGGGAAGAACGCCTCGTCCAGGTCGAAGTTGATCGACTCCCGTTTGCTGGCAAGGCGTCGAAGGTTGCCCAACGTGCCCCGGGGCGCATCGCAGTGACCGCATCGGATCGGGGTCGAGGACGGAGCCCCCTCCGCAAGGTCGATCCGAATGCTCAGTGAGTTGCAATTGTCGCAAACTAGCTTGAACTCGGCATGACGGTCCATCAGTGGCTCCCGGTCCTAAATCTCTTCTGAAATCGGATCAGCAAAATTCAATAAGCAGAACTTGGCTGGGAAGCCGCGCGTTCGCGTAGCGCATCCCCGAAGGCTCAAAGCCCAAGTCCGGATCATTATATTATTTATTTTTTGACGTCCAATTTATTATTATGAATTTAATTTGGATCGGACCTCGACCCACGCATTCTTGATGATGCAAGACCTTCTTGAATTGAATTCAGCCTGAAAAATAGGAGCGGATAACGCATTTGTGTACTTCGCGCACGCGTTCAGGTTGACGGCACCTCATTATGATCGTTGATTTAATTCTGATTTTAGCGGCGAAATTTATTGCTCGACTAAGAGGTAAAATAATATTAAATATCTTATTTAATTTGTAGCCGACCCATCGCGTTGGGGCTAGCGGGAAGGTGCCATGGTCGCGGCATCCATTGCAAGGATGAGCTTGCCGTCACGGTCGGCTGCTGCGTCGAGAAGCATGAGCTCTCGAACCGCCACGCGCCGTGTTGCGGTCCCACGATCCCCATCGGCACGGCCGCGCAGTACCGCGATGGCGCTCGCCCCCCTGACATTGCAGCCGCCGCTCCGAGACCTTTCCGGTCCGGACGACTGCCCCCTCGATCGGTTTTTTCAGGCTTATCCCCCCTCTCTCGTGAGGACCCAATTATGACGAAGGATTTCCAGGAAGCTTCTGGTTGGAGCCGTGCGGCTCTCGCATTGCAGAATTGGCAACGCGTTCTCCCGCGCGGGAAGAAAGCGGAAACCGAAGCCTCCATTGCAGGAGACGAAAACTCGTTCTTGTCCTTGGCAGCACTACGGTCACGGGAAACATCGGGGAACACCAATGCGCTCATAGCGCCGCTGTCCTTTGAAGCGGCGAAAGCCGGACTTGCGTCGGCGGCAGCAAGCCCCACCCCTGTCTCCGCGACGACTGAAGCCGCAACTTCAAATCCCGTCGTGATCCTCGGCGGCACCCCTTCGCCCCCCGTTGCTGCAGCTATCACCGGATCCATGCTCCCCACAACCTCTGCAGTGGCCACCCCGGCCAGTGCACCGCTTTGCTGCGGTTCGTGCGGCTACATCAATTGCCCAACCCAGGCGATGAGCCAGGGCAACACCAATGGGGCGCAGGCACAGTTGAACGGCCAATCGGTGCATAGTGGTGGGTCTGGAGCTGATTTCGTGCCGACCAACAAGGCCGGGCTCATCGGCAGTTCCACAAGCGCCACCATGTCGACGCAGGATGTGGCACCAGTGGCGAACCGGAACATACAGTTGCCTGGCGGCGGAGAGACCGCCACCGGCACGACAATGACCGGCCAGATCGGGATCCTGGGCGGCTCGGTCAAAACCGCCACACCGCAAGTCGCGCCGGCGGCATCACCCGGCCTCCGAGCGGCGGCCACGACAACGACCGCCACGGCTGCTGCGACAACAACTGCAACGGCTGCGGCGACATCAACCAACCCGATCGTCCTAGAAAATCAAAAGCAAGGAAATCCCGAAAGCGAGTGGGGAATCGACGGTGCGGGCGACTCGAACATCGAGGGCTTCGCCACGGACATCAGCGTCAATCACGGTTCCACGGTCAGCTTCAAAATCAATACCAATTCGACGCACTACAGGATCGATATCTATCGCCTCGGCTATTATGGCGGCATGGGTGCCCGAAAGGTCGCGACGATAGATCATACCGGCCTGCAGAATCAGCCGGCGCCGTTGCGGGACAATACGACGGGACTGGTCGACGCGGGCAACTGGTCCGTTTCGGCGAGTTGGAACGTTCCGGCGGATGCCGTGTCGGGCGTCTATATCGCAAAGCTCACGCGCCTGGATGGAACGGCGGGCGAGAACCAGATCCCCTTCATCGTGCGGGACGACAGCAGCCACAGCGATATCGTATTCCAAACCTCCGATGAGACCTGGCAGGCCTACAATGGATGGGGCGGAGCCAATTTCTATGGCGGTAACGGGCCGGCGACCGGCCAAGGCGCCGGCCGAGCCTACGCGGTAAGCTACAATCGTCCCATCGACACACGCGGCGGCATCGGGACGTTCGCCGGGCCGCAGGATTATCTGTTCGGCGCCGAATACGCCGGGATCTACTGGCTGGAGCAGAACGGATACGATGTCTCCTACATGGCGGGAGTAGACGTCGACCGTTTCGGCAGCCTGCTGCTCAACCACAAAGCCTATGTCGATGCCGGCCATGACGAATACTGGTCAGGCCAGCAGCGTACCAATGTCGAGGCCGCGCGCGATGCCGGCGTCAACCTGGCGTTCTGGAGCGGCAACGAAATGTACTGGCGCACCCGCTGGGGCAACAGCATCAGCAGCGACGCGACCGCTTATCGAACGTTGATTTCCTACAAGGAGACATGGGCGAACGCCTCGATCGATCCCACCAACCAATGGACCGGCACCTTCCGCGACCCGCGCTTCAGCCCGCCGGCGATCGGCGGCGGAAGTCCGGAGAACTCGGTGACCGGCCAGTTGTTCGAGGTCGATGATGTCGGCACCAATCTCGGAGCCATCACCATTCCCTACGCGGCCTCCCAACTGCGTTTCTGGCGAAATACCAGCGTCGCCAGTCTCCAGCCCGGCCAGACGGCGACGCTGGTGAAGAATTATCTCGGCTACGAGTGGGACGTGGCGGCCGACAACGGATTCGATCCGGCTGGCCTCGTCCGCCTCTCCTCGACCACGCTTCCAGTGTCCAGCTATCTGCTCGATTACGGCAACACAGTCGGCAACGCCGTCGCAACCCACAGCTTGACGCTTTATCGCGCGCTGAGCGGCGCCCTCGTCTTCGGCGCCGGCTCCGTGTATTGGCCCTGGGCCCTGAGCGACAATCACGACAAGGAAGTGACGCCGACCGATCCGAATGCGCAACAGGCCATGGTCAACATGTTCGCCGACATGGGCATTCAGCCGGGCACGCTCCAATCGGGACTCGTGGCCGCCACTCCCTCGACCGATCACACGGCGCCGACCTCCACCATTAACCCGCTCGGGCCAATCAATGCAGGCGGCTTCGTCACGATCACCGGCACGGCGTCTGATGTCGGCGGCAAGGTCGGTGGTATCGAAGTCTCGACCGACAATGGTGCGACTTGGTATACGGCGACAATAAGCAATGGGACATGGAGTTATTCCTGGTCCCCACAGGTTGCGGGCACCTATACGATCCGCTCCCGGGCTGTCGACGACAGTGTCAATCTCGAAACGCCTTCGGCCGGTCGCACGGTCACGGTCGGGCCACAGCCCTTCGTTTCGCTGTTCGCTGGATCGGCAACCCCCGCCGTCGTGAACACCACCGATCAGAGCGCTGTCGAACTCGGGGTGAGGTTTAAGGCCTCGGTGGCCGGCACCGTCACCGGCATCCGGTTCTACAAGAGCAGCCTGGATACAGGCACTCACACCGGCGAGCTCTGGTCAAGCACCGGCGTGAAGCTCGCGACCATCACTTTCACCAACGAAACGGCGAGCGGCTGGCAAAGTGCGACCTTCTCCACACCGATCACCTTGACGCCGGGCCAGATCTATACCGCGTCCTATCACACCAATGTCGGAAACTATTCCAACACGAATAACTTCTTCACCTCGGACGTGGTCAATGGACCGCTGACCGCGCCCGCCAGCGGCAATGGCGTCTTTGCCTACGGCAGCAGCAGCCTGTTCCCGACGAGCACTTTCCAGGCAACGAACTTCTGGGTTGACGTCATGTTCAACCCCTCCTCGGGTAACACCAACCTGCCGCCGGTGGCGGCAAACGACGTCGGCCCGAACGTGACGCAAAACACGGCGGTTACGCTTACGGCAGCGTCCCTGATCAGCAATGACAGCGATCCCAATGGTGATCCTCTGACCATCACCGCGGTGAGCGGGGCCAGCCACGGGACCGTCACGCTCAACGTGCAGAGCAATCCGCAAAACAACACGATCACCTTCACGCCGGACGCTGGCTATACCGGCAACGCGAGCTTCACCTACACGGTTTCGGACGGACGCGGCGGCACGGCTACCGCCAATGTCAGCCTCACCGTGCTGGCACCAGGGCAAACGCCGGTGAGCCTGTTCAGCGCATCCAGCACGCCAGCGGGCAGTTTCAATGACGGCTCGGCGCTTGAAGTCGGCGTGAAGTTCACCACCTCCGTAGCTGGTCAAATCACCGCGCTCAAATTCTACCGCAGTGCCACCGACACCGGTCCTGACGTTCTCGACCTCTGGAGCGCGACCGGCGTCAATCTGGCAACAGTCACCTTCACCAATACCACGGCCAGCGGCTGGCAGACGGTTGCACTGCCGACGCCCGTCGCCCTCACCGCCAACACGACGTACGTCGCCTCCTATCACACCACCGGCGCCTATGTTGCGACCAGCAACTTCTTCACAAGCGCCGTCACCAACGGACCCCTGACGGCGACCGCCGGCGGCAACGGCGTCTACTCTTATGGCGGCACCAACACCACCGGCACCTTCCCCACCAGCACTTGGAACGCCTCCAATTACTGGGCCGATGTCGTGTTCCTCCCGTCCGCGTCGGGCGGCCCAGCGGACACCGCGCCGACGGCTGTTGCCGACGTCGCCGACGCGACCGAGAAAGGCGGCGTCGCCAACGGTTCGGGCGGCTCGCCCGCCACCGGCAACGTCCTCACCAACGATACCGACCCCGATGCCGGCGACACCAAGACCGTCACCGCGGTCCGCTTTAGTGCGACAGCGGGTACGCTCGGCACCGCACTCGCCGGTGCGCACGGCAGCCTCGTGCTCAACGCCAACGGTACGTTCACCTATACCGTCAACGAGAACGATTCCGCCGTGCAGGCGTTGCGGCTGTCAACGAACACGATAACCGACAGCTTCAGCTACACCATGCGTGATACCGCGGGCCTGACCTCGAGCACCACGCTCACCATCACCATCCACGGCGCTGATGACGCACCGGTGCTCGCGACCCAGACCGCCAACCAGAACGCAACCGTCGGCTCAGCGTTCTCGCTGGTGCTGCCTGCCAATACCTTCACCGACGTCGATGCCGGTGATACCCTGACCTATGCGGCCACGTCCGCCGACGGCACCGCCCTGCCCGGCTGGCTCAGCTTCAACGCGTCCACCCGCACATTGAGCGGCACGCCGGCGGCCGCCAATGTCGGCACCGCCAGCATCAAGGTGACAGCCACCGACCTTGCGGGCGCTGCCACCAGCGAGACCTTCAATATCGCGGTGTCCACCACGCCCCCGCCTGCGCCGGTCAGCCTGTTCAGCGCATCCAGCACGCCGGCCGGCAGTTTCAACGACGGCCAGCAGGTTGAACTTGGCGTGAAGTTCACCTCTTCGGTCGCCGGCCAGATCACCGCGCTCAAGTTCTACCGGAGCGCCAGCGACACCGGCCCTGATGTCGTCGACCTCTGGAGCGCCACCGGCACCAGGCTCGCGACCGCCACTTTCACCAACACGACGGCGAGCGGCTGGCAGACAGTCCAACTGCCGACGCCCGTCTCCATCAACGCAAACACCACCTACATCGCGTCCTATCACACCACCGGCGCTTATGTGGCGAGCGGCGGCGGCTTCAATTCTCCCGTCACCAGCGGGCCGCTGACGGCGCCCTCGAGCGCGAGCGCGGGCGGCAACGGCGTCTATGGCTATGGCGGCAACAGCACGACCGGGCTGTTCCCGACCAGTACGTTCAACTCTGCCAATTACTGGGCCGATGTTGTGTTCCAGCCCCAACTGGTCGGTTAGCGTTGCATGGGAAGGAACGGGAAAGATCTGCTGCCTGTGACCGTGCTGAGCGGATTTCTTGGCGCAGGCAAGACAACGCTGCTCGATCACCTCTTGATGAACCGCGACGGTCTTCGGGTCGCGGTCATCGTCAACGACATGAGTCAACTCAACATCGATGCAAGTCTGATCCGCAATGGCGGCGCCGACCTGTCGCACACGACGGAGAGCCTCGTGGAGCTCAGCAATGGCTGCATCTGCTGCACGCTCCGCGACGACCTACTGCAGGAGGTCAGGCGACTGGCCGAACAACGGCGCTTCGATTATCTGCTGATCGAAGGAACCGGAATCGCCGAGCCGCTTCCGATCGCGGCGACGTTCTGCTTTCGCGACGAGAGCGGCGTCTCGCTTTCCGATGTCGCGCGGCTCGACACGATGGTTACGGTCGTGGATGCGACGAGCATGCTCGCCGATTATGGCAGCCGCCAACTGCTGCGCGAGCGCGGCGAGATGCGCGACAGAAACGACCAGCGCACGCTTATCGACCTCCTGGTTGAGCAGATCGAGTTTTCCGATGTCGTGGTGATCAACAAGATCTCGGAAGTGGCGGAGACGACACGCGCCTCGCTCCGGAAGATCATCGCTGCACTTAATCCGGATGCGCGCCAGATCGAAGCCGATTTCGGCAAGATTCCTCCCAAGGCACTGCTCGGCACCGGTCTCTTCAATGAAGCGAAAGCTGCGACCCATCCGCTCTGGCACAAGGAGCTGTACAACCCTGACTCGCACGTGCCGGAGACCGAGGAGTATGGAATATCAAGCTTCGTGTACCGAGCTAGGCGCCCGTTCGATCCCGTCAGCTTCCGATCTTTTCTCGACCAACCCTGGCCGGGCGTTATTCGCGCCAAAGGCCATTTCTGGCTTGCCACCCGTCCGGATTGGGTAGGTGTTCTATCCGTCGCCGGGATCCAGCGTCGGTGCGAGCCGATGGGTTTCTGGTGGGCAACCGTTCCGAAGCCGGCATGGCCCAGCCATCAGCAATTTCAGGAGCAGATCAAGTGCCATTGGGATGGCGACTGGGGCGATCGTCGCCAGGAACTCGTCTTCATCGGCTCAGGCATGGACGAGGCGCAGATCCGCGCCTCGCTCGATGCCTGCCTCATCCCTTGCGAAAATGGGTTCGATCCTGACGGCTGGCGCAGCCTCGACGACCCCTTTCCACCCTGGAATGCTCCCCAACATGAGACGCACGCGGGTGCTTGACGGAGGCGTACAGCCGATCCGCAGGCATCGCTGTCGCGGCGAAGGACGCAAAACAAGTCAACCATGAAATTGCGCGCCACTCACTCGACTTTCCACTTGTGAGCACCCAAGTTCCGATCGGGAACGGACGGTTCTCGCAAGGTCAAGAGCATAGGGTGTTGTTGTGATGCGCCGCATCGTTGTTACAGGAATGGGATTGGTGTCGCCGCTCGGTTGCGGCGTCGAGCTCGCATGGTCGCGGCTGTCAGCCGGGCGATCGGGGCTTCGCGCCTTGCCGGCATGGGCGGCCGCGCTGCCGGCGCGCGTCGCCGGGATCGTGCCGACCAAGGCCGATGATCCCGAAGGCGGCTTCGATCCCGATCTCGGGGCGCCACCCAAGGACCAGCGCAAGATGGACCGTTTCATTCTGTTCGCGCTGGTCGCGGCGGCCGAGGCGATTGCGCAGGCCGCGTGGACGCCCGCGGATGCCCATGCGATGGACCGGACAGCGACCGTCATCGCATCGGGCATCGGCGGATTTCCGGCGATCGTCGAAGCCGTGCGCACCACCGATCAGCGCGGCGTTCGCCGCTTGTCGCCGTTCACCGTGCCGTCGTTCCTCGCCAATCTTGCGGCCGGCCACGTCTCGATCCGCCATGGCTTCAAGGGCCCGATCGGAGCGCCCGTCACCGCCTGCGCCGCGAGCGTGCAGGCGATCGGCGATGCCGCACGCCTGATCCGGTCGGGAGAGGCCGATGTCGCCCTGTGCGGCGGCGCGGAAGCCTGCATCGATCTCGTCAGCCTCGGCGGCTTTGCCGCCGCGCGGGCGCTGTCGACCGATTTCAACGAAACGCCTGAGCGCGCATCCCGTCCGTTCGACCGCGACCGCGACGGCTTCGTGATGGGCGAAGGCGCAGGCATGCTCGTCATCGAGGAACTCGATCATGCGCTGCAGCGCGGCGCCAGGCCCATTGCCGAAATCATCGGCTATGGCACGACCGCGGATGCCCATCACATCACCGCAGGCCCCGAGGACGGCAACGGCGCTCGCCGCGCGATGGAACTCGCGCTGCGTCAGGCGCGACTTGAGCCCGGCCAGGTGCAGCATCTCAACGCGCACTCGACCTCTACTCCGGCCGGCGATCACTCCGAGATCGAAGCCATCAAGTCGGTATTCGGTCGCGAGGGCAAGATCGCGGTGAGCGCAACCAAATCCGCGACGGGGCATCTGCTCGGCGCGGCCGGCGGCTTGGAGGCGATCTTCACCGTTCTCGCATTGCGCGATCAGGTAGCGCCGCCAACCCTCAATCTGGAAAACCCTGATGATGCTGCAGCGGGCATTGACCTCGTCGCCAGAGAAGCCAGGCCGATGGCCATGGAGCACGCGATCTCGAACGGGTTCGGCTTCGGCGGCGTCAACGCCAGCATCATCCTGCGACGCTGGACGTGACCATGTTGCGGAGCGAGGCACCCGCCATTGCTCCGCTCACCCGTCCTAGATCTTGTTTGAGCATGATCTCCGCGCAAACGCTTCGCGTTTGTCGCGAGGGAAAACCGGTTTCCACTTTTCCGGATCATGCTCTAGACCGCCGGCGGATTGCGATCGATGAAGGTCGAGCGTTGGTGCCAATAGGGATAAGGCAGCGTCACCTTGCTGGCTTCGTCGAGCTTGGCGACCTGCTCCTTGGTCAACGACCATCCGATCGCGCCGAGATTCTCGCGCAGTTGCGTTTCGTTGCGCGCACCGATGATCAGCGTGGCGACGGTCGGTCGCTGCAACAGCCAGTTCAGCGCGATCTGCGATACGCTCTTGCCGGTTTCCTTGGCGATCTCGTCGATCGCATCCACGACGCGATAGAGGTGCTCATCCGGCACCGGCGGTCCGAAGGAAGACGTCTGCGGCAACCGGCTGACATCAGGACGCGGCTGGTTGCGCCGGATCTTGCCGGTGAGGCGGCCCCAGCCGAGCGGCGACCACACCACCGCGCCGAGGCCCTGGTCGAGGCAGAGCGGCATCAACTCCCACTCATAGTCACGCCCGATCAACGAATAGTAGGTCTGGTTGGCGACGTAGCGCGGGAAGCCGTATTTGTCGGCGACCGCAAGCGCCTTCATGAGGTGCCAGCCGGAGAAGTTCGAGACCCCGACATAGCGGATCTTGCCGGCACGCACGAGCACGTCGAGCGTTGCGAGCACTTCCTCGGGCGGCGTGAACGCATCGAAGCCGTGCAACTGGAACAGGTCGATATAATCAGTGCCCAGCCGGCTCAGCGAGCTATCGACCGCCGCAAGCAGATGCTGACGGGAGGAACCGATATCGTTCGGTCCTTCGCCGAAGCGGAAGCTGGCCTTGGTCGAGATCAGCAGCTTGTCGCGCCGACCCTTGATCGCCTGGCCGAGCACGCGTTCGGATTCGCCCATCGAATAGACATCTGCGGTATCGAACATCGACACGCCGGCATCGAGGCAGATGTCGACCAGCCGCCGCGCTTCGGTCGCGTCGGTATTCCCCCACGCTGCCAGCCGACCGACGCCGCCGAAGGTGCCGGTCCCGAAGCTGAGCGCGGGCACGCTGAACCCTGACTTTCCCAGGCGTCGGTATTCCATCTGTGTTCTCCGCATCGTGCATGCCCAGCCAAGGGCGCCGCAGGATCGTATTCAAATCCGGAACCGCTGCAAGCGCACATCCGGAATGACGTGGCGGAGTGAAAGTGACTTGACACTCTATTGCACCGCGATCCGCACCATAATATTATGATCCAAATATAACTGGAGGGCACGGCCATGCCGGAGGATCGAACCGAGGTTGAAACCGGCACCGCCGAATTGCTGTGCCATATCGACGGGCGCGTCGCCATCCTGACGCTGAACCGCCCTGAGGCGCGCAACGCGCTGTCGGACAATCTCACCCCGGCCTTGCGCCGCATGATCAAGAGCCTGGGCGACGATCCGAAGATTGGCGCCCTCCTGATCACGGGCGCGGGCACTGCCTTTTGCGCCGGCGGCGACGTCAAGGGCATGGGCAGCGGCATCGCCCGGCCAGAACGGACGCTGGAGGAGCGTGTCGCCATTCTCCAGGAAAGGCAGCGCACGCTCACCGGCGTGCTGGTGGCGGTCCGCAAACCAACCGTCGCTGCCCTTCCCGGCCCGGCTGCGGGTGCAGGCCTTGCGATCGCACTCGCCTGCGACATCCGGATCGCGGCCGAATCCGCCATCATGGCGACCGGCTATGCCCGCATCGGCCTGTCCGGTGACTACGGTGTTGCCTGGCTGCTGACGCGGCTGGCGGGAACGGCCCGCGCGCGCGAATTGATGTTCCTCTCGGAGCGTCTCGACGCCAGGCGCTGCGAAGCGTTCGGACTGGTCAACCGCGTCGTGCCTGACGATCAGCTCCGATCGGCCGCACTGGAGCTGGCAAGGCAGCTCGCCGATGGCCCGCCGATCGCGCTTGGTTACATCAAGGACAATCTCGACCACGCCCTCACGTCGGACCTTCTGACCTCGATGGATTTGGAAGCCGAGCATATGGTCCGCGCGGCACGCACGACCGACCACAACGAAGCCGTACGCGCATTCGTTGAGAAGCGCAGGCCGGTGTTTCACGGGCAGTAAATATCGTCTCGGGCGCGTGTGAGAAAGAACCGCCCTGGTCATTCCGGGGCGCGCGTAGCGCGAGCCCGGAATCCATCGGACTGCAAGCGCTGTCGCTGAAATGGATTCCGGGTTCGCCACTTTCGTGGCGGCCCGGAATGACGAAGGTGTTTGTGGCGACAAGCGTTCCACTTGCGGGAAAAAGCCGAGAGATCACTCCGAATTCGCGTCCAGGATCGCGCCGAACGGCTCCCAATTGGTGCCGCTCCAGCGCTGCATCTGCAGTTGCGTCCAGACCATATTGTTGCTCTCTGACGTATTGGCCTTGATGCCAGGAGATGCCGTCGGAACCACGAAGTCTTTCAGCGATTTCGCCTGCTTGATGATGTTCTTGCGCGATAGGTCATTGCCGCACTGCTTCAGGATCTGCTCCAGGATCATGCCCTGCATGTAGCCGGTGAGGTAGCTGGTGTTCTGGATGTCGGCGCCGGGCAGATATTTTTCGAAGAACGCGCGATAGGCCTTCATGCCCTCGTCATTGTCCCACCTTGCATCCGTCGGGTCCTTGTTGATGGTGCCGACGATGACGCCCTTCGAATTCTCAAGTCCGGCCGGCTTCAACGTGCCTCCGATCGAGCTCGACGGGAAATTGAGGATCACGGTTGCCTTCCAGCCGATCTCGGTCGCCTTGCGGATCGCCTGCGCTGCGAATTTCGGCGTGCCCGCGACGAAGAAGCCTTCCGCACCGGAGCTCTTGAGATTGACCACCTGGGAATCGATCGTCGGTTCCGTCACTTCATAGGCTGCGGTGACGACGCGCTTGTCGAAATCGCCCTTCAGGATCGACTTGAACGCGGCGACATAGTCTTTGCCGAGGTCGTCGTTCTGGAACAGGATCGCGTATTTCTTGCCCGGCAGCGTCTGCTCGAGGAATTTCGCGTAGATGCGGCCCTCGGTCTGGTAGCTGACGAGCCCCGTCGTCGTCAGCGGAAACTCGGCGACATCGGTGAACTTGCTCGAGCCGCTGACGATCGCAATCGAAGGAACACCCTTCGCCTTCAAATATTTCGCCGTCGCTGAATTGCCGGGGGTGCCGAGCTGGCTGAAGATGAACGCGACTTCGTCGCTCTCGACGAGCTTGCGGGCATGCTCGACCGCCTTCGGCGGACTGTAGGCATCGTCCATCGCGATATAGTTGATCTTGCGCCCGTTGATGCCGCCGCGATCGTTGATCATCTGGACATAGCCGAGTACGCCGCGCCCGACGAGACCGATCGACGACGCCGGACCGCTGAACGGAAAGATCCCGCCGATCTTGATCTCGCTTGCGCTGACGCCCGGCTCATCGGCCGCATTCGCCGGCATTGCGAGCAGCGATGCCGCAACGCACGCCACCGCCATACTCAATTTCACCTTCATGGTTACCCTCCCTCCAAAGCCCGTCACGCGCAGGCCAATCATTTAAGAAAAATGCAGGCAGCCGCCCGCAGTCTGGTTCGCCTGCTCGGGCGAACCAGCCAACATCTCGGAACCTCAAAGAGCTCTCAGGCGACCGCGCGCGCCGGCACCTTCGCCACAACACCGTCAAGGAAGCCGGTGAGCCGTTGCCGGATGATCTGCTCGGCTTCGGTCATGACGCGGTCGATCAGTTCCTGCACGGTCGGAATGTCATTGATCAATCCGACCACCATGCCGCAGCTCCAGGCGCCGGCATCCATTTCGCCGTCGACCATCACCTTGGGATAGACGCCCGCGACCTGATCGAGAATGTCCTCGATCTTCAGCCCCCTGCCCTTCTCGCGTTCGATCTCGACCAGGCGGTCGACGCCCTTGTTCTTCAACACGCGCTCGGTGTTGCGCAGCGCGCGCATCACCAGACGGGTGTCGAGCTCGGTGGCTTCCACCAGCGCCCGCTTCACATTCTCATGCACCGGCGCCTCCTTGGTCGCGACGAAGCGCGTACCCATGTTGATGCCATCGGCGCCCATCGCGAGCGACGCGACGAGGCTGCGGCCGTCAGCCATGCCGCCGGAAGCCACGAACGGAATCTTCAATTCATCCGCCGCGCGCGGCAGCAGGATCATGTTCGGGATATCGTCCTCACCGGGGTGACCGCCGCACTCGAAGCCATCGACGCTGACCGCATCGCAGCCGATCTTCTCGGCTTTCAGCGAATGGCGGACGGACGTGCATTTGTGGATCACCTTGATGCCGGCGGCCTTCAGCGCCGGCATGTACTGCTCGGGGCTGCGGCCCGCAGTCTCGACGATCTTGACCCCGCCCTCGCGGATCGCGGCAATATATTCCGGATAAGGCGGCCCGGTGAAGCTCGGCAGGAAGGTCAGATTGACGCCGAACGGCTTGTTGGTCATGTCGCGGCAACGCGCGATTTCCTTGGCGAGCAATTCCGGCGCCTTCTGCGTCAACCCGGTGATGATGCCAAGACCGCCGGCGTTCGACACCGCCGCGGCAAGCTCGGCAAAGCCGACATAGTGCATGCCGCCCTGGATGATCGGATGCTGGATGCCGAACAATTCAGTGATCGCTGTCTTCAAGACGTTTCTCCGCTTTCCCGATCAGTTGACGATTTCAAACAGGCCCGCGGCGCCCATGCCGCCACCGATGCACATGGTCACCACGCCGTATTTCGCCTTGCGCCGCCGCCCCTCGATCAGGATATGGCCGGTCAGCCGCGCGCCGGTCATGCCGTAGGGGTGGCCAATCGCGATCGAGCCGCCATTGACGTTGAGTTTTTCAGGGTCGATGCCGAGCTTGTCGCGGCAATAGATCACCTGCACCGCATAGGCCTCATTGAGCTCCCAGAGATCGATGTCGTCGATATTCAAATTGTGCCGCTTGAGCAGCCGCGGGATCGCGGCAACCGGACCGACGCCCATCTCGTCCGGCTCGACGCCGGCGGCGACGAAGCCTCGGAAGATGCCGAGCGGCTTCAGTCCCTTCTGCGCGGCGACCTTGTCGCTCATGATCACGCAGGCGGATGCGCCATCGGAGAGCTGGCTGGCATTGCCGGCGCTGATCGTCTTGCCCTCGAACACCGGCTTGATCTTTGCGAGCCCTTCGGCCGTCGTGTCCGGCCGCGGCCCCTCGTCCTTCGTCAGCGTCACCTCCTTATAGGTGATCTCCTTGGTATCCTTGTCGACAACCGCCATCCTGGTCGTGATCGGCACGATCTCGTCGTTGAAGCGGCCGCCCTGCAAGGCAGCGCCGACGCGGCGCTGGCACTCGAGCGAATATTCATCCTGCTGCTCGCGCCCTATCCCGTAGCGCTCGGCGACGACCTCGGCCGTCTCCAGCATCGACATGTACATGTCGGGCTTCATCGCCATCAGCTCATCGTCGACAGCGTGGAACCTGTTCATGTGCTCGTTCTGCACCAGGCTGATCGACTCGATGCCGCCGCCGATCGCAACCTCGACGCCGTCCAGCATCACCGAGCGCGCCGCGACTGCAATCGCCTGCAGGCCGGAGGCGCATTGCCGGTCGATCGTGGTACCGGCGACGGTGACCGGCAAGCCAGCGCGGATCGCGCCCTTGCGCGCAACGTTCATCACCATGGTGCCCTGCTGCATCGCGCAGCCCATCACCACGTCCTCGACCTCGCCGGGCTCGATTCCGGCGCGCCGGACCGCTTCGGCCATCACATGGCCGGCCATGGTCGGCCCTTCCGTGTTGTTGAGCACGCCGCGATAGGCCTTGCCGACGCCTGTACGCGCGGTCGATACGATCACTGCATCTCGCATGTGCTTTCCTCTTCTCCTCAGGCGGCCTTGTCGAGCTGCGCATAGCGCAGGACATGAAAGGCGGGGTCGCCGAACTGGATGTTGATGGATGAGATCCGCTTGAAGTAATGGCCGACATTGAGCTCGTCAGTCATGCCCATGCCGCCGTGAAGCTGCACCGCCTGGTCGGCGACGAATTTCGCCGCATAGCCGATCTTCGACTTGGCGCCGGACGCAAGCCGCGAGCGTCCGGCGTCCTTTGATGCAAGGCCGAGATTGAGATGCTGCATCAGGGAGAGCGCCTCCTGATGCGCAATGAACATATCGACCATCCGGTGCTGTAGCACCTGGAACGAGCCGAGCGTCGCGCCAAACTGCTTTCGCGTCTTGCTGTACTCGAGCGTCGCCGCATTCAGTTCTCCCATCGCGCCGACGGTCTCCGCGCAGAGCGCGCCGATGGCCCTGTCACGGCAGGTCTCGAGCGCAGCAACGCCCTCGCCTTCTCGCCCGAGCATCTGGCTCGCCGGCACCAAGACGTTCATCAGTGCAACCTCGGCCGCACGCCGGCCATCGATAGTCCTAAAGCCCTGCAGATGAAGGTTCGGCGAATGGCGATCGACAACGAACAGACTGACGCCGTTGCGATCACCCCGCTCGCCCGACGTGCGGGCGGAGACGATCAGGCTGTCAGCCCAGGGCGCAGCCACGACCGCCGCCTTGGTACCGCTGAGCACGTAGCTGCCGCCCTCACGGCGCGCGGTGGTGGAAACATGGGCGAGATCGTAACGCGAGCGGCCTTCCGACCAGGCCAGTGCCCAGACATTCTCTCCGGACATGATGTCAGGGAGATACGTGGCCTGCTGAGCCGCTGAGCCAAAATCTTCGATCAGGCCGCCGGCAAGAACGACGGTTTCGAAGAACGGCTCGACCAGAAGGTGTCGGCCAAATTCCTGCATGATGATCATGGTGGCCAGCGGCCCGCCGCCGAGTCCGCCAACCTCCTCGGAGAACGGCGCGGCAAGCAAGCCGAGTTCGGCGAAGGACGACCAATGCTTGCGGCTCCAGCCCTCCTCGCTCGCGACGATCTTGCGGCGCGCGTCGAAATCGTACTGATCGCGCAACAGACGCTGCACGCTCGATCGCAACAGCTCCTGCTCTTCCGTGAACTGGATGTCCATTCCGATGCCTCCCGTCGCCCTATAGTCCGAGCACCGCTTTGGCGATGATGTTGCGCTGGATCTCGTTGGAGCCGCCGTAGATCGAGAGCTTGCGCGAGTTGAGATATTTTTCCGATACGGTGTGTCCGTAGTCCGGCCCCGGCATGAAATGATTGGCGCTCACCGGATGCTCGCGGATCGCGAGTCCGTAATTGCCGATCGCGCGGTGCGTCAGTTCGGTGATGGCCTGGAAAATCTCGGTGCCCCTGATCTTGAACAGCGACGCCGCCGGGCCGGGATCGATGCCGCGCGCCATTTGCGCGACGATACGAAGCTCGGTCGCCTCCAGCGCCAGCACATCGAGCTCGATGCGGGCGATGTCCCTGACGAATTCGAGATGGGCCGGATCGTCTTCGGGAATTTCCGCTTTGACGATCTTCTTGAGTCGCTCGATGTACCGCGTCGAGCGGCCGATGCCGGCCATGCTGGTGCGCTCATTGCCGAGCAGGAATTTGGCGTAGGTCCAGCCCTTGTTCTCTTCCCCGATCAGATTGGCGATGGGCACGCGGACGTTTTCTAGAAAAACGTCGTTCACCTCATGGCTGCCGTCGATCGTGATGATCGGGCGCACGGTGACGCCCGGCGACTTCATGTCGATCAAAAGGAACGAGATGCCGGATTGCGGCTTCGCGTTCTGGTCGGTACGCACCAGGCAGAAGATCCAATCGGCATGCTGAGCGAGCGTGGTCCAGGTCTTATGGCCGTTGACGATATAGTGGTCGCCGTCGCGCACCGCCTTGGTGCGCACGGAGGCAAGATCGGAGCCCGAGCCCGGCTCCGAATAGCCCTGGCACCACCAATCCTCACCGGACAGGATGCGCGGCAGGAACCGCTTCTTCTGCGCCTCATTGCCGAAGGTGTAGATCACAGGACCGACCATGGTGACGCTGAACGCGAGCGGCGGCAGCGTGCCGGCGCGCGTGGTCTCCTGCTCGAAGATGAAGCGCTTGGTGATCGACCAGCCGGGGCCGCCATATTCTTTGGGCCAAAGCGGCGCGATCCAGCCCTTCTTGTAGAGGATGCGGTGCCAGAGCAGCATCTGGTCCTTGGTGAGGTCGGTGTCCGGATTGGGGACGCGCATCTCCGCCGGATAGTTTTCCGCAACGAAGGTTCGTACCTCGTCGCGAAATGCGGCTTCTTCAGGAGAAAGCACCAGCTCCATCGGACAGCGCTCCTACCAAATTCCGCCGAGATAGACGGATCTGCGTTCCATGGCGTGCGACGCGGAGCCTGCGACTTCGTCAATGCCAAGTGTCCCTGCCAAACTCGTCACCTCAGACCTCCCGACATATATCGAGCCGCTCGCGAGGCGACTTCATCACTCCCTACATCTAACGTTCTTTTTTAGAACTCGTCAATTGCAATTCTTTGCGAGCTGTGGCTCGCGGACAGGCGACACGACAATAGCTGCTCAAATATCGGTGCGATGTCGAATATTTCCATTTACATCGCACGCGACGCTTTCTAATAATTCGGTACCAAATAAGAACTATATGGGAGAACAGGATGACGGAACGCCGCGGGGTCGCGATATTGGTTGGTGCCGGCGACGCGATCGGGGCCGCTGTCGCGCGGCGTTTCGCAAACGGCGGCTACACCGTCTGCATCTGTCGCCGCGACGCCGCCAAATCGCAGGAGCTGGTCGACGAATTGAAGGCCGCCGGCCACGAGGTCCATGCGCTCAGCGTTGACGCAAGGCAGGAAGCGGAAGTCCAGGATCTGTTCGCCCGCGTCGAGAAAGAGATCGGCCCGATCGAGATCTGCCTCTTCAACGCCGGCTCGAACGTCAACAAGCCGTTGCTCGAGACCACCGAAAAGCTGTTCTTCAAGGCCTGGGAGCTGGCCTGCTATGCCGGATTCCTGGTCGGCCGCGAGGCGGCGCGCTATATGGTGCCGCGCGGCCGTGGCACCATCTTTTTCACCGGCGCGACGGCGAGCATCCGCGGCGGCACCGGCTTTGCCGCGTTCTCATCGGCGAAATTCGCACTACGCGGGGTCGCGCAGGCGATGGCGCGCGAACTCGGTCCGAAAAACATCCATGTCGTGCACCTCATCATCGATGCCGGTGTCGACAGCCCGGCCATCCATGAGCGCATGAAGGCCCGCGGCATCGAGGCGAGCGCAATCCCACAGGACAGCCTGACCAAGACGTCGTCGATCGCGGAAGCCTATTGGTTCGCGCATCAGCAGATGCGGGACGGCTGGACCCACGAACTCGATCTGCGCCCCTCGGTGGAGAAATGGTGAGATGGCCGCGCCGGAGCTGACCCTCTGGGGCGTGGGCACGAGCCGGACGATCAGGCCGCACTGGGCCATGCATGAGCTTGGCCTCTCCTATAAGACGCGGCCGATTGGTCCCCGCACCGGCGAGACCAAGACGACGGAATATACTTCGCTCAATCCGCGGCAGAAGATTCCGCTGCTGCAGGACGGCGATTTCTGTATCGGCGAGAGTGCAGCGATCGTCGCCTATCTGTCGCGAACTTATTCGACGCCCGAGCGTGCGCTGATTCCGGAGAGCCAGCGCGATTACGCCGCCTGGCTCGAATGGTGCTTCTTCATCGTTGCCGAGCTCGATGCGACCAGCCTATACGTCATGCGCCGCCACAGCGGCAATGCGCTGGGCCACATCTATGGGGTCGCGCCCGATGTCGTGGCGCAGGCGGCGGAGTATTTCCGCCAGCAATCGCGCCACGTCGAGGTCGCGCTCGCTGACGGCCGCCAATTCCTGATGGGCGATCGTTTCACCAGCGCCGATATCCTGCTCACCACTTGCCTGGATTGGGCAATCGCCTACGGCGTCGGCATCTGCGACCACGCCCATCCCTATCTCGAGCGCATCCATCAGCGGGACGCGTATCAGCGCGGCCAGGCCGCAAACAAGCCGCTTGCCCCGGTCACACCGCCCGCGCCGAGGGCGTGAGCAGCCAAGAATTGTAGGGTGGAATTGTAGGGTGGGCAAAGCGCAGCGTGCCCACCATCCACGTTCGGTGCAAGCAAGGTGGGCACGCTTCGCTTTGCCCACCCTACAGCTCCGCGACAGCGCTTACACCGCCACCCGCACGGCCTTTTCGCTCACCATCCGATCGATCGCCGCGTCGTCATAGCCGAGCTCGCGCAACACTTCGCGCGAATGCTCGCCGACGCGGGGTGCCGGTCCGCCAATCGACGCCTCGTTGACTTCGAAACGCGCCGCTGGCTTGGGCTGCCGCACGCGCCCGACCTTGGGCTGGTCGAATTCGGTGATGATGTCGCGCGCCACCACCTGCTCGTTATGGATGATCTCGGCGCGGCGCAGGATCGGCGCGCAGGGAACATCGGCGGCATCGAGCCGCTCCAGCCATTCGGCCGTGGTGTGCTGCGCGATATATTCGGCCATCTTGTTGATGCGCGCCGTCGCATTCACCGATCGCGCGGAAGGCGTCGCAAAGCGCGGATCCTTGGCGAGCTCGGGATCGCCGGTGGCGCGGCAAAAGCCCTGCCATTCGGAATCCGAGATCGTGCCGGCAGTGATGTAGCCGTCGCTGGTCTTGAACACGAGATCCGGCCGGTCATTCGGATCGGCGGCGGTCTCTTCGGCGCCGACCACCGTGTATTGCATCATGCCTTCCGGCCACAGATACGAGATCATCGCATCCAGCATCGCGACCCGGATGTGATCGCCCTGCCCTGTCTTCTCGCGGGCATAGAGCGCGGCCGCCACCGCCTGCGCCGTCATCACCGCCGTGGTCTTGTCGCAGACGATGGTGCGGATCATCTGCGGACGGTTCGTAATGGGCTGCGACTGGATGTCGGCGAATCCAGACAATCCCTGGATGATCGGATCGTACACCCGCTTCTTCACGTAGGGACCGGTCTCGCCGACCCCGCTGATCGAGACATAGATCAAGCGCGGATGGCGCTGGCGGAGTTCATCCGCGCCGAGGCCGAGCCGCTCCATGGTGCCGGGCCGAAAATTCTGCACCAGCACGTCGGCCCGCGCGACGAGCTTGGCCAGCACCTCGCGGCCGGCCTCGCTCTTGACGTCGATCGCGAGCGAGCGCTTGCCGCGGTTGGAGGAAATGAACAGCGCCGAGAACTCGCCGGACTTGTCTATGGTGGCGCGGCTGCGGCGGGTGATGTCGCCGCCAACAGGCTCGATCTTGAGAACGTCGGCGCCCTGGTCGGCGAGGAACATGGTCGCGAACGGCCCCGACACCACGCCGGTCAGATCCAATACGCGTACGCCATTGAGAGGGCCCGGCATCACGTTCTCCTTATTTGTTCGGCAATCTCCGGCCGCCGCGACCAGGCGCTCACGCGCTCTTGGCCAACTGCCTTGTCTGCTCGACGATGGATTCCTCGACGTCGCGAAGCTGGTCCTTGCCGAAGAACATCTCCTTGCCGACGAAGAAGGTCGGCGAACCGAACGCGCCGCGGTTGACCGCGTCTGCCGTCAGGTCGATCAGCCGCTTCTTGACGTCGTCCTGCTGCGCCCGTGCGATCAGCCTGTCGGCGTCCAGGCCGGAAGATTTGAGCGCGGCGCGAACCACTTCGACGTCATCCATCTTCTTCGGCTCCTCCCACATGTGATGGAAGGCCGCACGGATATAGGGCTCGAATACGCCTTCGAATTGCGCAGCGACCGCGCCACGCATCAGCATCAGGGTGATGACCGGGAAGAACGGGTTCGATCGATAGGTCGTGATGTTGTGGCGGCGGATGAAGCGCTCGGTCTCCAGCGCCATGTATTCCGGCTTGTTCTTGATGCCGCGCAGTGAATTCGCCGGCGACATGTTGCCGGTCGCCTTGAAAATTCCGCCGAGCAGGACCGGCACATAATCGAACTTCACGCCGGTGCGCTGTTCGATCGAAGGAATCACGAGTTCCGCCAGATAAGCGTTCGGGCTGCCGAAATCGAAATGGAATTCAACCTTCAAGGGATTTCCCACCGGCCTCTCCTCGCGGGCATCCGTTATTCTCCGCCTGCCACGCGCAGGCGATCTGCAGCCATGCCCTGGCTAGTCCTCGTCATACAGTTCCAAAAATGAACTGTCAATTCTCGAGACCGTCCAATATGCTGCTGCGACCGAAGCTCGAAGCATTGTGCAGCGGAGCCGGCCTCTCAGGGAGCGCCCCTCGTGATCACGACCCTCGACCACACCAGCGTCCTGGTTCACGATCTCGACACCGGCATTGCCGCTTATCGCGAGGTGCTCGCGAGGGAGCCGGCGTTTCGCGCCAGAACTGATGGCGTCGAAAGCGCGTTCTTCGTTTTGGACAACGCCACCTTTCGGGTCGCGGCACCCAACGGCGAAGGCGCGTTCGGTGCGCGCGCCCGCGCCGTCCTTGCCGAGAGCGGCGAAGGCCTGTGGTGTCTGGACTTTGCGGTCGACGACATCGAAAAGAGTTATCGGCGATTGAAACATATCTCGCTGCAGCCGGACGATGTCGCCGACATCACCTGGAGCGATTTTGCGACCGACACGATGCTGTCCTGGAAGCGGAACGGCTTGCCGGCCGAACAATCACATGGCGTACCGATCCGCTTCAGCAAGCTTCTATCCGAAGCGCCCCGCTCCACAGCGACAGCGCCGGCTACCGTTCGCAGGATGGACCTGGTGGTGGTTGCGACCGACGAGCCGGAGCGCGCGATAGCGCTCTACGGCGCGCGTCTCGGGTTGGAGCTGATCTTCGACCGCGCCGACGCAAAGAGCAAAAGCCGATTGATGCAATTTGCCTGCGGCGACATGTTGATCGAAGTTGTCCACCGTCCGGCCGAAGGCGACGCGCGCAAGGCGGACCGCCTCTGGGGCATCGCCTGGTCGGTCGACGATGCCGACGCGGCCCGTGAGCGGCTGCTGCGCGCCGGCCGCAACGTGTCCGATGTCAAGGCCGGTGCCAACCCGGGAACGCGGGTGTTCACCCTCCGCGACGGCACGTGCAACGTCCCCACCCTGTTCGTGCAGCATCTTTCGTAAGAGCCGTAGGCCAGAGCCTTCCAGCGCTCACGTCATTTCAACACTTCGCAAACCGTCTGTTGTTCGATGCCCGCCGGCCTCGGATATCGCGCCGAGACGTTGTTCCACCATGCATCGAGCGTATCGCGGTCGCAGCGGAGGCGGACGCTCATGCCGTCGGCGAACTTGATCCAATGGGCAAAGCGGTGACTGGGCACCGCGATCACGACCGGGATATCCGCGCTCAGCGCACGCTCGACCAGATAGCAAAGGCCCTTGCCCTCGCATTCCTGCCGGCCGAAGCGGTTGACGATCAGCACGTCGGCGCCGCGATCGATCGCCGCCGCGATCCGCTGGCCCGCATCGAGCAACTGGCCGACGTCAAGCCGGCAGCCGGCCGAGCAACTGCCGAGGTCCTGGAATAGCTGCAGCTCCTCGCCGGTATGGACCAGCATGGCGGATAGGCCGGCATCGAGGCAGTGATGGCCGAGCTGCACAATCCCGACCGCGCGATATCCGGCTCTGTTCAGGCTGGCGGCGAAATCGCGCAGGATCTCGTCGGGATCCTGATGCTGCTCATACACGAGCGCAGCAAGATCGCATTGGGAGTCGAACATGGCGGGCCTCATCTCCATTTGCGACGGGCCCCCGGTCCGGGCTCCGTTATATCCGTCACCATATCACGTCTCAGCGGTTTCCGGCCATACCCGTGACGCGGCGCGGCAGGGTCAAAAAAGACGGGCTGGACGCCCGGGATCGCATCGATATATCTTGATGGATATAACGTATATTTGTTCGGAGCTATGATGCAGATCGACACCCAGGCCCTGACGACGTGCGAAGTCGCCGCTGATGGCGCCGTTTCGCTTGGCTTCGTCGATTCCGCCGGTAATCCCGCGACCCTGCGGCTTTCGCTCAACCAGGTCGGCACGCTCGTGATGACCCTGCCGGGATTGCTCGACAAGGCGCTGCAGCGCCGCTACGGCGACGGCAGCCTCCGCTACGCTTATCCGCTGGATTCCTGGATGGTCGAGCAATCGAGCGATCCGAGCGTGCGCATGGTGACGCTGCGGACGGTGGATGGGTTCAGCGTCTGCTTCTCGGTTCTGCGCGAGCAGCAGAACTCCTTGGGAGAGGCGATCGCGGCCGAACCGCAGCAAGGCGTGACGCTGCGCGCGAACTGACGGCGGCATCACGCCTTGCGGGCGATATCGGTCTGCAAGGCCGCCAGTTCCTTGCGCACCGCGCTCGCCGCATCGCGCTCGATCTTGCGATAGCGCGCGACCAGGGAGAGGCCGAACGGCGTCAACATTGCGCCGCCGCCATTCTTGCCGCCGGTCTGCCGCTCGACTGCCGGATGCCGGCAGATCCGGTTGATCTCGTCGACCAGGTCCCACGCCCGCTTGTAGGACATCTCCATGGCGCGGCCGGCTGCCGAAATCGACCCGCAATCGCGGATATGCTCAAGCAACTGGATCTTGCCGGGCCCGATCCGCTCGTCGCTATCGAGATCGATGCGAACGCTCAAATGTGGAAGCGATTTGGCGCCCAGTTTTGACATGCAGAATCCGTTGGTTGCGTCTGCCCCCTAGAATGCCATTGAAGCTTTTCACGGACAAGACGAGCGCCGGCCGATAGCGCCACGATTGACGTCGGCCGGCGCCGTCTCTTCTAACCTAGACTAGAGCAAGTCGCTCAACTGTTACTTTAACGGAACGGGCGTGATCGCGAATGGACCGGGATCTTTCCCCTTATTGGGACCGATGAGGTAGGACAGCTTGCCCTCGGCGATCCATCCGGTGTTGCCGACCTGGGTCACCGAAACGGGCTCGGCAAGACCGTCCTTGATGACATCGACCTTGGCCTCATCGCCCGTCACCGTGACCTTGTCGAGCCGGCCTGCGCCTTCGACCAGCAGGAAGTCGCCGCCGAACGCGCGCATGGCGTCCGCGTGATCCAGCGGACGGGACGGCTTCAACTCGGTGATCTCCCCCGCCTTGCCGTCCTTGACCGCGATCTTGAACAGTTTGGCGGGAATAAAGGTCGTGACGTAGAGATGGCCGTCCGATCCGACCGCGATGCCGTCGAGCCCGACCCCGTCCTTGGCCGGCGCCAGCAGCGGATCGGTCGCCCACACGTCGAGCGCCGTGCCGCCCGGCTTCAGGCTGTAGATATACGGCGCGAAGGAGTCGGTGACGTAAGCGGTTCCGTCACCGCCGATCGCGATGTCGTTGCAAAGCGATTTCGGATCCTTGAGCTGAAAGCTCGCCTTCGGGGCGCCAGTGGCAAGATCGAAGGTTTTCAGCCAGGCGCCCTTGGTCTCGCTGGGACCGGCAACGCCCGAGCCGCTGAGGTCATTGGAGCAGACATACAAGGTACGGCTCTTTTCATCGGCGAGGACACCGAGCACCGACCGGCTGCCGGCCGCGCCGGGCGAGATGAACTGCTCCGTTTTTCCGCCGGGTGCGGCCTTTATCACGCCGCCCAGGTTGAAGCTCCCGACATAGAGCGTGCCGTCACTGGTGGCCGTCACACTCTCCGGATGACTCTTGTCGGGAAGGCCGACCGGCGTGTCGGCCCGCGCCGTGCCGAGCATGAGCAATATCAACCCGGCCGCGCCGAGCGCCAATGCATTACGGTTCTTGAGCAAGTCTCCCTGTCGCAGCGAGCACAGGGCAACGCTGTCATTCTGTTTCATGTTTTGGTTCCTGATGGACGTGGGGTGGACGAGGCAATGCCTC
The DNA here is from genome assembly GCF_059512365.1 of Bradyrhizobium sp. Ses1. Lineage (NCBI taxonomy): Bacteria > Pseudomonadati > Pseudomonadota > Alphaproteobacteria > Hyphomicrobiales > Nitrobacteraceae > Bradyrhizobium > Bradyrhizobium sp. Ses1. The sequence goes on along the minus strand of NZ_JCAMOQ010000007.1, from coordinate 30,038 downwards.
GAACGAACGATCATCGATCGATGATCGTTCACTGCGCGTCCTGCAGGACCGGAACTCCGTAGCTCTTCCGGCCCGGCTGTTCGCCCTCGATGTATAGCGCAACATACAACGATGCGAAAGCCGCCGCTGTCGTACGGATCGCCTCGGCGATCTCGCTTTATCGCGCTTCAGGCGTCATTTGCGATTGAGAGCCTCGATGCCCGCCTGGCAGACGACGGCGTCCTGCACGCCTGCTCCTCCGCTGCATCCAATGGCGCCGATGACCTTGCCTTCGCTGATGATTGGCATGCCACCTGGCGAAGCGACCAGCGTTGGATCGAGCGTCATCACGTAGGGATGGCCGGTCTCCGTCAGATCGAACATGCCCTTGGTGTCGCGCCGAAAGCGCGCGGCGGTGCGCGCCTTGTTCTGGGCGATGGTTGGCGATGCCAACATGGTATCGTCCATTTTCACGAAATAGGTCAGGTCGCCCGATGGCGATACGACCGCGATGGCCATCTTCCACCCCCGCTTGGATGCTTCCGCAAACGCGGCTTCCACCGCTTGTCGGGCAAGATCGAGCGAGATCGGCGTCCCATAGGGAATGTCGGCGGGCATCTTCTCGGGCACGCCGGGCGGGAGCGGTTGCTGTGCCGATGCCGCTCCTGCGGTGAGCGCCGCCACACAGGCGATGATCCAAGTTGCAAAACCATGACGGAAGCCGAAAGGAACAAAAGCAAACAGCCGTAACGCCGGGAAACGCAAATAAATCATGATAAAACCCCAGTTGTGGCCGCAAGATCAAAGCACAACTTGAGGCTGATCCTCAAGTTTCCGAACGATTTGTCCTGCCGCCGGCGATCCGGGCGCGTCCTTTCAACGCCGATATCGTGATGCTAGTTTCGACCGCGGCAGGGAGCACCTGCTTCCTGCTTCATTCCGGACAGGAGGACGACATGCCTGAGAGCGTCTACAAGGTCATCGAACTGATCGGCACCAGCAACGAATCCTGGGAAAAGGCCGCGGCCAACGCGGTCAGCCAAGCGGCAAAATCGCTCCGAGATCTTCGCGTCGCAGAGGTTGTCAAACTCGATCTGCAACTGGACGCCAAGGGGCAAGTCGAGGCCTACCGCGCCAAGCTCAACGTATCCTTCAAGTTCGAGGGCTCCTGACATTTTCGCAACCTCGCCCCGCTCGCGGGGCGAGGTTGAACTCGATCGCAGTCCGCTTCCACGCTGATCTCGATTCGAGATTTCGGAGTATCCAGTATCCCCCTCTTTTCGCTCAAGAAATCCGCTGCGCCAATTTGATGGTTTTCAACCGATAGCGATAACCATTTGATTACCGTGCACTGCAAACGAGCTGCGCCTCCACCATTTGGGTAACGATCGGTGACGTATAAGGCACCGATCCCATCTCGGCCCGGCGTCATGCTTCTCGACCAGTTTTCGATCCTCGTCGCCATCGGCTTCTCGGGCGCCTCCCTTGGACTGACGCTCTGCATGATGTGGGTCGTCGGAAGATCCGAGACCCACCTGCTAAGCTGGTCCATCGGCCTTGCCTTTATCGTCGCCGGAGTGGCGTTCTTTGGCACTGTCATTCAAAGATACGACGCCAATCTGCTGCTCGTGTCCTTCGTGCTGCTGGTGTGCGGCTTCGGACTGCTCCACGCGGGCTCGGCCAAATTCTGCTCAAGTCGGTTCAATTGGTTCACCGTATTCGCCGTGGTCGGTCTTGGCATTCTGTCCACATCGGCCGCATTCGCGTTTGGCTATTCCGGCACCGGGACGATCGCTGCAAATGTCGTGATCGGCATGCTGCTGCTTATGACCGCTTTCCAGTACTGGACGGCGCGCGCCGAATCCCCGCTCCTGATGTCCGCCAATGCGACGCTCTATCTGATCGCCTCAGCATCGTTCGTCGCGTGTGGCTATGCCCTCGCCGAGCAAGGCCAGTTCGTCCTGACCGCTCGTCCATCCAATTGGGCCGAAGACATCAATTCCATCGTCGTGATCGCGGGCTTGACCGGCATCGGCACATTATCGCTCACCCTCAATCAGGCGCGGATCGCGAACCGGCATAAGTCGGAAGCCATGACCGACGCCCTGACCGGACTCTTAAATCGCCGCGCGCTGTTTGACGGTCCGCCCGCCCAGGTCCCGGTTGGCACCGCCGTCGTCGCCATGGATCTGGACCACTTCAAGACCATCAACGATCGTTTCGGACACGATTCCGGCGACCGGACGTTGAAGGCCTTTGCCGAAATCATCACCGCAAATATCCGTTCAGACGACCTGGCCGCGCGAATAGGCGGCGAAGAATTCTGCATCGTGATGCTGAACTCGAGTCCAAGGGCCTCGGCAGCCGTTGCCGAGCGCATCAGAGCGCAGATCGAGGCGATGTCCGTCCCTACTCCTTTGGGCCCCATCCAGACGACCGTAAGCGGTGGAATTGCCTACGCCACCGGATCGGAGACGATCCAGTCGCTACTGATCCGCGCCGACGAAGCCCTCTATGAAGCGAAGACCTCCGGCCGCAATCGCGTGAAACTCTCGAAGTTCGGGTTGGCTGCTTAGGCGCCACCATCGCGGGCTCATACTCAAATAATGAGCGGACGCTTGAGGCAAACTCAACCTCATCGGCACGCGCCGGAATTCGTGATCGTACGACCGCGCCGACCTCGCGCGGGATTGAAACGATGTGACAGAGTATTCCTTTAATCGGTCGATCGCTTCTCCATCTCCACAGAGAATCCAACGCTCTTGGCTTTTCGTATCCGATGGAGAAATTGAGTGAGCAAGTCTGGACTTCTCCCGGCGGCACTGATCGCCGCAGCCATGTTCGCAACTCCCGCTCTGGCTCGCGAAAATCATATGAGCTCGCGGCACCTCACGGAGAACGCCGACGCAAATGCCACGATCGGCGCGGGTTATAGTGACTGGCGCCTTTGCTACGGCAACCTTGCTGGCGATTTGCATCGTGAACTCTGCGGTTACGAGGGCCGCGATATGTGGGGACAATGGGGCGGCTACTACGGGCCCATGGTTCACGTGCCTTGACGTGTTCGGCGTACGGGATGGATCGCCGCGCGGTAAGCTCGGCGCAAGAATTATTTCCTGAATACCTGCTTTGACGGGGCGTCGAACCTGGCTACGGGCCGATCCATCTGCCAGAGCTCCACATCGTGGCTGTCGACAAGACGCTCGGCGGATTTGATGGCTGAATCATCATCGACACAATCGATCCGAACCACTCCAATCGACCGGCCGTGCAGTCCAACAATGTATGCATGATAGACCGTCATCTTGGCCTCCAGGCAGCGTGAACGCCGCGCGGGTGAATTTGCTGGTCCTGACCCTCAGAGTGGACAATCATCTTCTGTCCCTGTCGCCACGGCTAGACCGAACGCTTGCCCGGAAGGTGAATGGCAAGGCGTGTAAATTCCATGGGGACTGCTTTGTCCTCTTATAAAGGCCGCATAGTGCCGTCCGGCTCAGATCGGCCTTCCTGACCACGGGTCAGATCATACGCGCGACGATCGGAATCCTTCGCAGCAGGATGGTCGCGCCCCAACTGACGAAGAGTGTGCCGAGGAAGACGATCGCGAATTTGGCAAACACCGGCAGCGGCGGATCGTAGACGAGATACTGCAGCCAGATCAGCGGAACGAAATGCACGAGATAGATGCCGTAGGCCGAAGGCTGGATCGCATCGAGGAACCGAAACCGTGATTGCGCAAAGTGCAGGAACAGCGCGGGCACCGTGAAAGTCATTGCCGCGTTGAACATCGCAAAGGCCAGTCCATAGGCTATCTGCCACCATAGCGGCGGCGAACGGAAATCCGGCAGCACGCTGTGATGGACATAGACCAGGAGCAGGATGACGCCATAGAATGCGAGCGCACACGTGAGCCACAGCATCCAGCGCTTCGCTACCTCGCCGCTTTCCGCCAGCAGCCCGCCTCTCAGGCTGATGGCACCGACCGCAACGCCGGTGAAGAAGTAGCCGGTGTACAGCAGGATGCGGCTGGTCTGGATCGGCAGCGGATAGTGGCCGGGCACGAACCACGCGGAATCGCCGAACTCCAGGTGCAGCGGCAGATAGACGACGATCGAGAAGATAAGGAACGCAGCGAAGGCCGCCATCGGCCGCTGACGAAAGCCATCGACCAATCGCCCGAGCGCCGGGATCGCGCCGGGCGCCGCGGCCCAAAGCAACGCGGCGATCGCGTCCAGCGCAAGCAGCACCCACAGGAACCAGGCCGACCCCGATGACCACGGGCCGACGGTGACCATATGCCAATAGAACTGCGGGAAACTGAGCTCCGTTACATGGTAGCGGTAATAAGCGATCGGCATCAGCACAAAGATCGATACCAGATACGGAATACCCAGCCGACAGGCACGGCTACCGAGGAAGTTCGCCGGCCCCCTCCGCGCCAGGCTGTCGTGAACGAACAGGCCCGAGATGAAGAACATGCAGGCCATGAAGAAACTGTCGTTGAACAGCGCGATCAGGTCGAAGCCGATCCATCGCATCCGGTCGCCGCCGATACCGAAATAGGTGTAGTTGATTACGCCGTGATACAGCACCACCAGGAAGGTGATGAAGGTGCGCGCACGGTCGAGCGGAACGATGCGTGTCCTGGTCGTCCCGGCCAGCTCGGTGGCATGGGATTTCTTGAGCATCGGCCCCTGCGTGTCGCAATGACGCTGCGTCGCTGCCGCAGCATATCACGGCAGCGACGCAACCATACACCGTCGGCCAAGGGAATCCGATCAGCTATGGCGGCGTAAGCCGTTCACGCCCGTTTGAATCGGCTGCTCAGCCCGCAAAATTTTTCTGAATCGCACGATCGAGTGTTTCATTGCCAAGAAAGCGCTTGCGCAATTCGCGCTTCAGCAATTTGCCGCTCGGGTTCTTCGGCAGGCTGTCCACGAAGATCACGCGCTTCGGCACCTTGAAATGCGCCATCTGGCTGGCGCAATGTCTGATGACGGTCTCCTCATCCAGCGTGTCGCCGCTCTTGACCACAACGATCGCGGTCACCGCCTCGATCCAGCGCGGGTCCGGCAGGCCAACCACCGCGACTTCGGAGACCGCCGGCAGCCGATAGACCATCTCCTCGACCTCGCGGCTTGCGACATTCTCGCCGCCGGTCTTGATCATGTCCTTGACGCGGTCGACGACGGTGACGTGCCCCTCGGCATCGACGGTCGCCAGGTCGCCGCTGTGGAACCAGCCCCCGGCAAAGGCCGCCTCCGTCTTGGCCGGATCATTGTAGTAGCCGGACAACAGATGCGGCGAGCGGTGGACGATCTCGCCGACCTCGCCCACCTTGACGTCCCGCATCTCGGCATTCACCACGCGGGTCTCGACATTGAGCGCGGGCTTGCCCGCCGATCCCGCCTTGGGCAACTGATCCTCGGGCTTCAGCACGGTCGCGAGCGGCGCGATCTCGGTCTGGCCGTAGAAATTCCAGAACTTCACGCCGGGCAAACGCCGCTGCAGTTCGAGCAGCACCTCCACCGGCATGATGGACGCGCCGTAATAGCCCTTTTGCAGACTCGAGAGGTCGGTCTTGTCGAAGGCCGGCGAGCGCAGCATCGCAATCCAGATCGTCGGCGGCGCAAAGAAGGCGCCGATCCTGTGGGCCGCGATCAGCGAAAGGATGTGATCCGGCACAGGCTTGCCGGTGATCACGTTGGTCGCGCCAAGATAGATGCCAGGCCCGAGGAAGACGTCGAGCTGCGCGCAATGATAGAGCGGCAGCGCGTGCAGGATAGTGTCCTCCGCCGCCATGCCGCCATCGACGATGCAGCTCACATATTGCCACATCACCGCTTCATGGGTGAGGACGGCGCCCTTGGGCAGCGACTCCGTACCACTGGTATAGATGATCTGCGCGATGTCGCGGCTGTCGACGGAAGCCTCGAGCGGCGAGGCGCCGGCCGCAAGCAGGTCCGCAAAGGTCGTGATGTCCTTCGGCGACTCCGTGGCATCCTCGCCCGGGAGCCAGATCAGTTGCTCGACCTTCGTGCCCTTGGCGGTCGCAGCGCGGCCGGCCTCGACGAGATCAGGGCCGACGGCGAGCAGCCTCGCGCCGGAATTGGCGAGGATGAAATTGATCTCGTCCGGGTTCAGCATGAAATTGATCGGCACCAGGATCGCGCCGATCTTGGCGAGCGCAAAGCGCAGCGCCGCAAAGGCATGCGAGTTGCGTGACAGCACCGCGACGCGATCGCCCTTCGTCACCCCGAGCCCGCCGAGGCCACGGCCCAGGCGATTGCAGATCGCATCCATCTCCGCATAGGTCCATCTCACTTCGCCGCAGATCAGCGCCGTCTTGTCGGGATAGCGCCGGGCCGAGCGGCGCAGCAGGTCGCCGATGCTTTGCTCGCGCGCCTTCTGGATCGTCGTGGTGATGTCCGCGGTCATTTTTCCCTCCCTGAACGTCCGCTGTTTGTTTGTGGTTCGGACGATGCGTTGTCGTTCTATCTACGTCGAACCGCTTGTGCATGCTCCATGTACATATGTTCGACCGACCGGTCGAGCGAAGCGATCCGCTCGAAGCCGCGGCGCCAGTCCTGCAGGTGACGCCGGGTCCACTGCACGCCCGCCGCCTTGTCACGCCGCCGGATCGCCTCGAGCAGATGGCGATGCGCCTCGACCAGGCGCGTGGCGCCCTGCGCGCCATGGCTCACGATCATCTCGGTGGTCGGAAAGAACAATTGCGCGGCTGGCTCGCGCGCGAGCTGCAGCACGCGATTGTGCGAGGCTTTTGCCACCAGCACGTGGAAATCGGCGTCGCATTCGGCAAGCGCCGCGGGATCGGCGATCACCTGCTCGCTCCGCGCCAGGTTTTCGGCGAGTTCGGCGATGTCCTCCTCGGTAGCCCGTTCGACCGCGCATTCCGTGCTCGCGATCTCGAGCGTCATCGACACCTCGAACAATTCGCGGAAGGTGACCTCGTGGAGCACCAATGCGCGGCTGAGGCGCGTCGCGAGCTTGTTGTAGCGCGGCAGGCAGGCCTGCAGGCGGCGGCTGGAATCGCGCCGCAGCAGACCGCCTTCCTCCAGCACCCGGATGCCCTCGCGGACCGTCGAGCGGTTGACGCCAAATTGCCGCACCAGCTCAAGCTCGGTCCCGATCGGATCTCCCGGCTTGATCCGGCCGCTGACGATCTCGCGTTCGATCGCATCCGCCACCTTCTGGTAGGCGGGCGCGACGTCGATCCGTCGAAACAGCGGCGAAGCGGGCAAAGGTGGCCTCAATGTTGGTTGTCCGACAAAGTAGTCCGGCCGCGACGATGCGTCAATTCGGCCGCGCGGGCCTCCTTATCGACAGCCGATTGACTTCCCCGGAACCCAAATCTACTTTGTCCGACAAACTGATAAAAACACGGAGGAGACCCCATGAAGCCCATCGCAAGGATGGTGTCGACGGCTTGCCTGTTGTCGGCGCTATTGATCGCATCAGCGTCCGCTCAGCAGCCAGCCGCGACGCCGCTGAAGATCGGCGTGCTCACCGATTTCTCGTCGGTCTATTCCGACATCGGCGGCGCCGGGAATGTCGAAGCGACCAAGATGGCGATCGATGAGTTCGGCGGCACCATGTTCGGCAAACCGATCGAGATCGTCTCCGCCGACGTGCTGAACAAGCCTGACATCGCGGCTACCATGGCGCGCAAATGGTGGGAGAACGAAGGCGTCGACATGATCATCGATTTGCCGACCTCCGCCACCGCGCTCGCGGTGATGGAATTGTCCAAGCAGCACGAAAAGATCATGATCGTCACGGACGCCGCGAGCTCCGATATCACCGGCAAATCCTGCGGCCCCTACGTCGCGCACTGGACCTACGACACCTATTCCAACGCCCACACGGTCGGCAGCGCCATCGTCAAGAATGGCGGGGATAGCTGGTTCTTCATCACCGCGGACTATCTGTTCGGCCACTCGATCGAGCGCGACACCGGCGATGTCGTGAAGTCCGCCGGCGGCAAGGTGCTCGGCAGCGTCAAGCATCCGCTCAACACGCCGGATTTCTCCTCCTTCCTGCTGCAGGCACAGGCCTCCAAGGCCAAGATCATCGGCCTCGCCAATGGCGGCGGCGACACTATCAACACGATCAAGCAGGCCGGCGAATTCGGCATCGTCGCCGGCGGCCAGAATCTCGCAGCGATCGTGATGTTCATCTCTGATGTGCACAGCCTCGGGCTGAAGCTCGCGCAAGGCCTGATCGTCACCGAGGCCTATTACTGGGACCTCAACGACAAGACCCGCGCCTTCGGCAAGCGCTTCTTCGAGCGCATGAAGCGGATGCCGACGATGAATCAGGCCGCGACCTACAGCGCCACTCTGCATTACCTCAAAGCCGTGCAGGCCGCGGGCACCAAAGAAACAAAGCCCGTGATGGCCAAGATGCGCGAGATGCCGGTGCGCGACGCCTTCACCGACAACGGCGTGCTGCGCGCCGACGGCCGCATGGTGCACAGCATGTTCCTGTTCGAGGTAAAGAAGCCCGAGGAATCCAAAGCGCCTTGGGACTATTACAAAGTGCTGGCCGAGGTGCCCGGCGACCAGGCATTCCGCCCGCTGAAGGACGGCGGCTGCCCGCTGGTGAAGTGAATGGATTTAGTTACGCGGCTTCCCTTCTCCCCTTGTGGGAGAAGGTGGCGCGCATGAAATGCGCGACCGATGAGGGGTTCTCTCCGCGGGCGACAGCGCAAGTGGAGAAAACCCTCACCGAAGCGAGTTCGTTGCAGGCACCTGAGCCGCCCTCTCCCACAAGGGGCGAGGGCACATCAACTGGGATCGCGCCGAAGCCTCCGACATTGCAACGAAGTCGTAGGGTGGGCAAAGCGAAGCGTGCCCACCATCACGAGCGGAGTGCTAGAAGGTGCGCACCGCGCAAGCGCCTTTGCCCACTCTACAACGCCTGGCTCACGCCTTGCCGTAGTCGTAAAAGCCCTTGCCAGTCTTGCGGCCGAGATAGCCGGCGTCGACCATCTCCTTGAGGAGCGGTGCGGCGCGATATTTCGGATCGTTGAAGCCCTTGTAGAACACGTCCATCACCGAGAGCATGGTGTCGAGCCCGATCAGGTCGGCCAGCGCCAGCGGGCCGATCGGGTGGTTGCAGCCGAGCTTCATGCCGGCATCGATCTCCTCGGCGGTGGCGATGCCTTCCTGCAGCGCGAAGATCGCCTCGTTGATCATCGGACACAGGATGCGGTTGACCGCGAAGCCCGGGCTGTTCTTGGCTGTGATCGCGACCTTGCCGACGCGCTTTGCAAATGCTTCCGCTTTGGCCAGCGTATCGTCCGAGGTCTGCAGGCCGCGGATCAGTTCGAGCAGCGCCATCACCGGCACCGGATTGAAGAAGTGCATGCCGATGAAACGGTCGGGCCGGTCGGTCGCGGTGGCAAGCTTGGTGATCGAGATCGAAGACGTGTTGGTGGCGATCACCGCCCGCGGGTTCAGCGTGGCGCTGAGATCCTTCAGGATCTTGAGCTTCAATTCCTCGTTCTCGGTCGCCGCCTCGATCACGAGGTCGCAGGCGGCAAGCTTGGCCTTGTCGGTGGTCGCATTGATGCGCCCGAGCGCGGCGTTCTTGTCGGCCTCGGTCATCTTCTCCTTCTTGACCAGGCGGTCCAGGCTGCTGCCGACCGTCGCCAGCCCGCGCTGCACGGCCGCGTCCGAGATATCGACCATCACCACCTGAAGCCCGGCGGCGGCGCTGACCTGGGCGATGCCGTTGCCCATAGTGCCCGCCCCGATGATGCCAACGGTTTCGATCATTGCTCGTATCCTTCTCGTAAAACGCGCAAGGCCTTGCGCCCGCGCACACAGACGGTTGCGGCGACCAGCCGGCCGCCGCCGATGCCCATGGTTAGCAGGGCCTCGCGTCCAAGGATACGGTGCAGTTTGGCGTGCCGGCGCCGGTTCGATCGGGGAGACGAAGCGTTCCCGCTCAGCAGCAGCAGGGCCCGCGGAGCTGGAGTTCGGTCTGATCGGGCTTCGTCTCGAGCGAGTCGATCGTATAGGTATTGGCGCAATATTCGCGATGATGCAGGGCGGCGGTTCCGGCATCGAGCTCGCTTTGGCAGCGGGATTTCTCGATGCAGAGCGCGCACACCCGCCTCATGTCGTGCAGCACGCCCGGCTCTTGGCGCTTGATGGCAACTTCGTCGATCCCCAGCGCCTTCAGCATCTTTGGCAATTCGTCGGCACCATGACGCCCCCGGGCAACCAGCGTCTCGAGCTGGGCAGGCGAGATGCGGAGATCGTGCGCCACGGAACAGGCTTCGGCCGGGCTGAGGCCGCGGATTTCGCCGATGTCACGGAACCTTTCGAGGAAGCCCGTGAGCTTGCCGATCAGCCTGCCCGCAATCGATCCCGTCTGTGTTGCCGATGCCATGTTACCCTCCCGTAGTTCTGAGCAGGTTGACTATCGGCCCATGCAAAGCGGCCGTCATTGCGCCAGATCAAACGCCACGATGCGCGGCCGATGGCCCCGGGGTGGTTGGCGTCTCGTCATCGTCGGAGATCGCCCGCCAGGCGGCGCCTTCGAGATCGTCATACTGGCCGTTCTTCAGCGACCACAGGAATCCGAGCAATCCAAACAGGCCAAGCAGCAGCGCCAGCGGCACCAGGAACGCGATCACTTCCATCACACCTGCTCCTGCCGCACCCGACGTCCGCGCAGCGCGTTCAACATCACCAGGATCGAAGAGCCCGACATCGCCGCGGCCGCGATCAGCGGCGTCACGAAGCCCAGGATCGCGATCGGCACGGCGAGGACATTGTAGCCGACGGCGAGATAGAGGTTCTGCCGCATCAGCCGCAGCGCTTTGCGCGAATAGTCGATGGCGGCGATCACGGGCGCCAAGGGCTTGCCGAGGAAGACGAGATCGGCGGTCGCCTGGCTCAGATGCGCGGCCGAGATCGGCGACATCGAGACGTGCGCGGCCGCAAGCGACGGCGCGTCGTTCAGGCCGTCACCGACCATCATCACCTTGACGCCCTGCCGCTTCAATTGCTCGATGCGCGCGATCTTGTCCGATGGCAGCACGCCGGCACGCCACTCGGGAATGCCAAGCGTCTCGGCCGCAGCCCGCACCGCGGGTTCGCGATCTCCCGACAATATCTCGACCGCGATGCCGCGCCGCTGCAGCGCCGCGACGGATTCGCATGCATCCGGTCGCAGACCCTGGCGGACCGCGAACACGTAGCGCTTCTTGCCGCGGGCAAACGCGACCACGGACGCCTCGGGATCGCGGCTCAGAATCTCGTCTGCGAGATCCTCGGCGTTGCAGAAGGAAGGACGGCCGAGCCTGACCTCTTCGCCGCCGAAGCTGCCGCGCACCCCCTGCCCCGGCTCTTCCGTGACGCCGGGCAGCGGCGATTTCGCACCGGCCGCGCGCGCCAGCGCCGCGGCAACCGGATGGTGGCTTGCCAGCGCGAGCCGGCCCGCCAGTTCGAACACATCGGCCGGCACGGCAGTGGAATTCACCACATCCAGTTCCGGCAAGGTCAGCGTTCCCGTCTTGTCGAAGATGACGTAGTCGACCTCGGCGACACGCTCGATGGCATCGCCCGAATTGATCAGCACGCCGGCGCGGAACATCGCCCCCGCGGCAATCGTCTGCACCGTTGGGATCGCCAGTCCCAGCGCACAGGGACAGGTGATGATGAGCACCGCGATCGCGGTGATGACGGAATCGTGCAAGCTCGCGCCGGCGATCAGCCAGCCGATCATGGTCAAGAGCGCGGTTGCATGCACCGCCGGCGCATAGAGCCGCGACGCGCGGTCAGCGAGCTGCACATAGCGCGAGCGCGCCTGCACGGCGTGGTCGAGCAATCGCTGGATCTCCGCCAGCAGCGTGCCTTCCGCCGCCGCCGACACGCGGATGCGCAGCGCGCCCGAGATGTTAAGCGAACCGGCATAGACCGCGCTGCCCGCCTCGACCGCCGCATGCCGCGTCTCGCCGGTGATCAGGCTCTGGTCGATCTCCGACCGGCCCTCGATCACGGTGCCGTCGACCGCGCAGCGCTCGCCTGGCCGCAGCAGCACGGTATCGCCGGCCCGGATCGCCGCCGCCGGCACCACCGAAATCTCGTCCGGTCCGATGAACTTCGTCGCAGTCTCGGCCTTGAGCGCGGCGAGATTGCCGGCGACCGCGCGGGTACGCCGCCGCATGTTCTGGTCGAGATAGCGTCCCACCAGGAGGAAGGTGAGCAGCATGATCGCCGCATCGAAATAAGCGTGGTCGGCATGTCCGATAGTCTCGACGATGGACATGCCGAGCGCCAGGATCACGCCGATGCTGATCGGCACGTCCATGTTGACATTGCCCGCGCGCAGCGCGTTGAACGCCGAGCGGAAGAAGGGCTGGCCGGCGGCCGCCGGCAGCGCGATCAGCGCCGACATCCAGTGGAAGAAATCGCGCTGCTCCGGCAGCATGTCGCTGACATTGCCGGACCACACCGGGATCGACAGCATCATCACGTTCATAGTCGCGAACGCCGCAACTCCGAGGCAGCGTAGCAGGAAGCGCGAGTTCTCGACCTCGGCGGCTTCAGCGCTCACCGTCTCGAACGGATAGGCCTTGTAGCCGAGCTCGGCGAGCCGATCGATGAAGTTGCCGGGGTCGAGTGCACCCTCCTTCCATTCCAGCGCCACGCGGCGGTCAGTGAGATTGACGCGCGCCAAGGTCACATCGGGAATCGCCGAAAGCCCGCGCTCGATCTTCGACATGCAGCCGGCGCAGTTGACGCCCTCGACCGCGAGGTCGATATGCGCCAATCCCGAGCCGAGATGTTTGACATAGTGCGAAAAGTCCCGTGTCGCTTGCATCACGCCCTCTTAGTTCAGCACCACGCGATTCCTCGAGAGGAACACGCGCCGGCCATCGGCTTCGCTTTCCAGCACCAGGTCCCATTGCCCGGGCCCGATCGCGCTGCCCTTGCCGCGGTAGCGACCGCCGCCGGCTTCCGACAGCTGGATCGCCTGGTCGGCGCGCCGGTCGGTCGGGCGCTCCAGGCGGGAGGTGAACTGCAATCCGATGAGCGGCCTGCCCTTACCATCACGCGCTTCGAGTTCGAGCGCTGTGCCGCCACCGGCATCGCGCGCCAGATGCGCGTCGACCTTCCAGTTGCGGGCGTCCTGCTCGCGCGCGGCGACGATCTCTTTCTCATAGGCGAGGCTCGCCGCGTAGGCGCTGTCGACGTCGGTGCCGGGCAGCGTCAAGGTCGCCAGCTTGATCATGGTGACGTTGACGCCGATCACAACGCCGAAGAATGCGACCAGCATGACGAGCACCTTGCGCCCGGTCAGCGGTTTCTCCGATCCGTATTCCCTATTCATGGCGGCCCTGCTTCTTCCCGTTATGGCGCGACGAAATTGTCGGTGGCGGACGCGACTTCGCCGAGACCGATGTCGGTGACGCGGAATTTCACCGGGATCGACTTCTCGGGATTCCGGTCGGACGGCGCGGTGACGAGCACGCGCAGCTCGGTTGTGCCGTCGCGCCCAAGCACGATCATGGGACGATCGGGCGTAATCGAGTCGCCGCCGACGACATGGAGCTTGGCATCCTGCGGGCCGTCGATGTCGATCGCCACCACACGGTCGAAACCACGCTTGTTGAGGAAGCGGACCGTATAGGCGTTGCGGATCGAGCCGTCGCTGAGCTTCACCGCGACCGGATTGCGGTCGTGCAGCACGTTGATGTCGAGTAGCGAACGCGTCGCGAGCGTATAGAGCATGATGCCGCCGACGAGTGCGATCAGCGCGGCGTAGATGATGGTGCGCGGCCGCACGATGCGATAGATCGGCGCTTTGCCCTCGATCCGGCGCTGGATGTTGATGTCGTTGTCGTAGCCGATCAGCCGCGTCGGCCGGTTGATCTTCTTCATCACATTGTCGCAGGCGTCGATGCACAACCCGCACTGGATGCAGTCGAGCTGCGGCCCGTTGCGGATATCGATGCCGACCGGACAGACGGCGACGCACTGATAGCAGTCGACGCAGTCGCCGGCGTGCTGGCCGAGCGCGCGCAGGTCGTTCGCCTTCTTCACCGACATGCGCTTTTCGCCGCGGTCGTAGCGATAGGTGACGTTGAGCGCCCATTCGTCCGTCAGCGCCGCCTGGATGCGCGGCCACGGGCACATATAGACGCAGACCTGCTCCCGCATGAAGCCGGCGAGCAGATAGGTCGTCGCGGTCAGGATCGCGATCCAGATATAGGCGATCGCCGGCGCCTGGAAGGTGACGAGCTCTTTGACGAGCGTCGGCGCGTCGGTGAAATAGAGCACCCAGGCGCCGCCGGTCCACCAGGCGATCATCAGCCAGATCGAATGCTTGAGCACGAGCTCGGAGATGCGTTCCAGCGTCCAGCGATGCGCGGATGCATCCTTCTTCATCCGCTCGCGCCGGTCACCCTCGACCAGGCGCTCGACCGCGTAGAACAGGTCGGTCCAGACCGTCTGCGGGCAGAGATAGCCGCACCAGATGCGGCCGCCGACCGAGTTCATCAGGAACAGCGTGATCGCGGCGAGAATCAAGAGGCCGGTGAAGTAATAGACTTCTTGCGGCCACAGCTCGATGAAAAAGAAATAGAAGCGGCTGTTCGGCAGGTCGATCAGCACCGCCTGATCGGGCGCGGCGAGGCCGCGATTCCAGCGCACAAACGGCAGGAAATAATAGATGCCGAGGCAGAACGCCATCAGGCCCCATTTGATCCGACGGAAGGTCCCGGAGACCTTCTGCGGGTAGACCTTCTTGCGCGCCGCATAAAGCGGCCCGACGTCTTCGACTTGGTCAGGGTCTATCTGGACGATCTTGTTCATGGGCCGGGATTCTTCTGGCATCGTGGGAGGAGAGGCTAACCCCTCCTCCCGTGCCTTAGTTGATCCAGCGCAAACAGGTGGTCTATCCGCCGCTTATTTACCGCCGCCCAGCGTATGCACGTAGACCGCAAGCGCCTTGATGGTGGACGGATCGAGCCGGCCGACCCAGGCCGGCATCACGCCGGAACGGCCGTTGGTGATGGTCTCGATCACGGTGGCCTCGTCCGAGCCGTAGAGCCAGATCTTGTCGGTGAGATCGGGCGCACCGAGCTCCTGGTTGCCTTTGCCGTTCTCGCCGTGACAGGTCGAGCAATTATCGGCAAACAGCTTGGCGCCGGCGGCGGCATTGTAGCCCGGGCTCGTCGGCAGGCCCGAGAGCGAACGGACATAATTGGCGACCGTGACGATCTCGTCCTTCTTCAGGATGCCATCCTTGCCGAAGGCGAGCATCGCGCCCTCATGCGCCTTGGCGTGGCCGGAGCGCGCGCCAAACTGGATGGTCTGCTGGATCTGCTCGAGCGAGCCGCCCCACAGCCAGTCGTCGTCGTTCAGGTTCGGAAAACCCTTGGCGCCGGCGCCGCCCGAGCCGTGGCACGGCGCGCAATTGTCACCGAAGGCCGCCTTGCCGCGGGCGCGCGCGAGCGCAAGCAGTGCCGGATCCTTCTCGATGTCCTCCAGCGACGCCGCGCCGAGCGCGACCATCTTGTCGCCGCGGATCTTCTCGAGGTTGGCCAGTTCGACGCCAACATCGGCCCGCGACGAATAGTTGATCAGCCCGTTGGTGTGGCTCCACAACAGCGGCCAGGCCGGGTACACCACCCAGTAGCCGATCGCCCAGATGATAGTGGCGTAGAAGGTCAACACCCACCAGCGCGGCAACGGCGTGTTGAGTTCCTTGATGCCGTCCCACTGGTGACCGGTCGTGGTCTTGCCGGAGACTTGATCGAGTTCGGTTTCAGCCATGGTCTCTCACTCCTCCCGCAACGGTATCCGCGATGCCTCATCGAAGGCGGCCTGGTTGCGGGGCCAGAGCGCGTAGATCACGATCGCGACGAACAGGCCGACGAAGATCGGCGTCCACACGCTCGTCACGAGATTCGACGCCAGATTGTGAACTGTCAGAATTGCTTTCATCGTCCGGCCTCTCAGCGAAGATTGGCTTTTTCGTTGTAGAGCTTGAAGTCGACCAGCGTGCCGAGCATCTGCAAGTACGCGACCAGCGCGTCCATCTCGGTCGGTGCTCCGCCCTTGCCGTCGAAATTGCGGATCACAGCCTTCGGATAGCGTTTGGTGAAAGCATCGGTGCCGGCATTGTCAGGATCAGCCTGCGCCTTCAGGTCGGCGACTGCGTTGGCGATCTGCTCGTCGGTGTAGGGCACGCCGACCGCGCGGTTGGTCCTGAGGTGATCGGCAATCGCCTCGGGATCGAGCTCGGTCTTTGCAAGGAAGGGATAGCCCGGCATCACCGATTGCGGCACGATCGCGCGCGGATTGGTCAGGTGGGTGACGTGCCACTCGTCCGAATATTTGGCGCCGACCCGCGCCAAGTCAGGCCCGGTACGCTTCGAGCCCCACTGGAACGGATGGTCGTACATGCTCTCGGCGGCAAGCGAGAAGTGGCCGTAGCGCTCGACCTCGTCACGCAACGGCCGGATCATCTGCGAGTGGCAGAGATAGCAGCCTTCGCGCACATAGATGTTGCGGCCGGCGAGCTCGAGCGGCGTGTACGGCCTGACGCCGTCGACCACCTCGATCGTGCTCTTGAGGTAGAACAGCGGCGTGATCTCGACCAGGCCGCCGATCGCGATCACGACCAGAATGCCCGCGATCAGGATGATCGAGTTCTTTTCGAAGATTTGGTGGCGGGTCCAGAAGGACATCTTGAGCTCCTTATTCCGCCGGCTGCAGCGCGAGCGGCGTGGTGACTTCCACCTCGCCTACCCGCACCGTCATCCAGAGGTTATAGGCCATGATCAGCGAGCCGATCAGGAACAGCGCGCCGCCTGCGGCGCGGATGATGTAGAAGGGATGCATCGCTTCCACGGTCTCGATGAAGGAATATTCGAGGAAGCCGAGCGAGGTGTAGGCGCGCCACATCAGGCCCTGCAGGATTCCCGAGACCCACATCGCGGAGATGTAGAGCACGATGCCGATGGTCGAGATCCAGAAGTGCCAGTTGACGAGCTTCAGGCTGTACAGTTGCTTGCGGCCCCACAGCCACGGCACCAGGCAATACAGCGCGCCGAAGGAGACGAAGCCGACCCAGCCCAGCGCACCGGAGTGAACGTGGCCGATGGTCCAGTCGGTGTAGTGGCTCAGCGAGTTCACCACCTTGATCGACATCATCGGGCCTTCGAAGGTCGACATGCCGTAGAACGCGACCGAGACCACCAGCATACGCAGCACCGGATCGGTGCGTAGCTTGTCCCACGCGCCCGACAGCGTCATCAGGCCGTTGATCATGCCGCCCCAGGACGGCATCCAGAGCATGATCGAGAACGTCATGCCGAGCGTCTGCGCCCAGTCCGGCAGCGCCGTGTAGTGCAGATGGTGCGGGCCGGCCCAGATATAGAGGAAGATCAGCGCCCAGAAGTGGATGATCGACAGCCGATAGGAATAGATCGGCCGCTCCGCCCGCTTCGGAATGAAGTAGTACATGATGGCGAGGAAGCCCGCGGTCAGGAAGAAGCCGACCGCGTTATGGCCGTACCACCACTGGAACATCGCATCCTGCACGCCGCCCCAGGCGATGTAGGACTTCGAGCCGAACACCGACACCGGAAGCGCCGGGTTGTTGCCGAGGTGAAGGACCGCGATGGTGACGATGAAGGCGAGATAGAACCAGTTGGCGACGAAGATATGCGGCTCCTTGCGCTTGATCACCGTCGCCAGGAACACGAGCAGATAGACGACCCAGACGATCGTCAGCCACAGGTCGGAGTACCATTCCGGCTCGGCATATTCCTTCGACTGCGTCACGCCCAGGAGATAGCCGGTGCCCGCGACCAAGATGAAGAAGTTGTAGCCGAGCACCACGAACCACGGCGCCAGATCGCCGGCGAGCCGCGCCCGGCAAGTCCGCTGCACCACATAGAAGGAAGTTGCAATCAGAACATTGCCGCCAAAGGCGAAGATCACCGCCGAGGTGTGCAATGGACGAAGCCGGCCAAAGCTGGTCCAGGGCAGATCGAAATTGAGCCAGGGCCAGGCGAGCTGGCAGGCGATCAGGAGTCCGACGGTAAATCCGGCAATGCCCCAAAACATCGCCATGAACGAGGCGAACTTGATCGGGCCGAGATTGTAGTTCGGCTTGCCGTTGATCTCCTGCGGCGGCAGCTCCGCCGGGCGATCGAAATAGCGGTTAAGGATTGCGAAGGCGGCAGCGCCGCTGGCCACCGCGGCGAGCGAAGCATGGAAGGCAAACGGCGCATCCAGCGCCTTGGCCGCGGCGAAGGCGCAGAGGAAGGCCGCCACCGTGAAGAATAGCGTCAACCCGGCTTCGCCGTGGGTCATCCATTTCGTGGATTGAACTTGCTGCATGTTTGATTCTCTTTGCAGGGGCCTTGCCCCATCAGCCCAGCTTTGGCCGCCGCGTCCTTGATCGAGATCAACCGACGGCTACCGATCAGAAAGGACGATGCTTGCGCACTTCCGGCGCCGGCTGCCGCGCCCCCGGTGCGTGAACACTAGCCCAAGCGAGCACTCCGGCGAAAACCACGAAAACTGAAACGACGGCTGCGGAAACCAAAATCGAGTCGACGGACATAGCGACCTCCATTGAAGCTCGCTCGAATATCGTCGCTCGCGGGGAACAGTCTTTGACTTCGATCAAAAATGAGAGAGGACGCGTGTCGCATCTACGCTCGTCATGCCCGGGCTCGACCCGGGCATCCACGGTCTTCGCTCCGCTCTGAGAAAAAAGCGTGGATGGCCGGGACAAGCCCGGCCATGACGCAGCACGCTAGGCCGCTGACAGCGCCTCGGCGCGCGCCGCATCGAGCAGGCTGATGCCGCCCGTAAGAATACGGATGATGCCGTCGCGCTCGAGCTTGGTGAAGGTGCGGCTCACTGTTTCGATGGTGAGTCCCAGGTAATCGGCGATATCGAGCCGGCCCATAGGCAACGGCAGCACGTCCCCGACATGCCCGATTTCGGCGAGCCGATCGCGCCAGCCGATCAGGAAGCTCGCAACCTTCTCTTCGGCGGAACGGCGTCCGAGCAGAACCATATGCTCCTGCGCCCGGATCAATTCGCGGCCCGCCAGTTCGTTGATACGGCGCAGGAAGCGAGGCCGGTTCTCGGCGAATCGCGAGAAGCTGGCTCTGGAGAACTGGCAAAGCGATACCGCGCCTACCGCATCGGCGGAGAACTCATACTGCGGCGAGCCGGCAAGTCCGAGGAAATCGCCGGGCAAGACAAAGCCGATGATCTGCCGGCGGCCATCCGGCAACAGCTTATAGAGACGCAGGACGCCTTCAAGCACGCTGAAGAACGACGTCGCCATGGTCGCCTGCGCAAACACCGTCGTCCCGGGTTCGCACTGGACATGGCGCGACAGGTTCGCCAGCTCCCATACCTCGGTCTTGTCGAGCGCGGCGCAGATCGCAAAGCCCCGCACCGCGCAATCGGTACAGGTTTGCCGATGAGAACCTTCCAAGAGAGAAACCTTCACGCGTCGCTCCGAATGACCGCCGGCAGGCGTCCTTATGCCGCCCGGCGGAGTCAGCGCAGTGTACCGTCCACACCGCCGGGGTGTTGATGCAGATCAATCGCCCCCACCATTGCAAAGCTAATTTCAAAACCGTCGCTCCACCCAACGCGGAGCTTTTTGATAGATGGGGCCGTAATGCTGCAGTCCGCCGCACGCCAGGTTTTCATTGCGATCGTGCTGACGACATCGGCGCTTGCCGCTTCACCGTCCGAGCAGCGCGGCCGGACGTTCGCGCTCAACAATTGTGCCCGCTGCCACTCCATCGACAAGGTCACCAAAAGCCCGCTCAAGATCGCGCCGCCCTTCCGCACCCTGCACAAGCGTTATCCCGTCGAGAGTCTCGCGGAAACGTTCGCGGAAGGCATCCAGACCGGACATCCGACGATGCCGGAGTTTCGGCTTGACCCGGACCAGATCCACGATCTGCTGGCCTACCTGAAGACGCTGGAATAGCGCGACGGCGCCTCGCCTCGCCGCGAGAGTTGACGCAAATCAACCACGGCATGGCGAGCGCCGATAACAGTTCTTCATGATGCAACAGGGATGAACGAGATGTTCAACACGACCCATCTGAACGACGAACTGCAAGCCCTGAAGATCGATGTGTCGCGCCTCTTCAACACGACAGGTGAAGGCATACGCGACACCGCAAGCGCGAGCGCCGACGCCTTCACCACGCGCATCAAGGAAGCGCTGGAGGAACTGAGCGAGGTCCTGAGCGGTGAAGACACTCAGGTCCGTCAGTTGATTTCGGAACGGCCGATCACCTCGCTTGCCTCCGCCTTTGCGCTGGGCGTGGTCGTCGGCTTCGCAATGCGGAGGTAGCAAAGTGAACACCGAAAATATCGTCAGACAGCTACGCGTACTCTGGCGCACCGACAGGATCATCGCCGATATCCGCCTGCGCCACCTCCTGATCGGCGTTGGCCTGCGGGCCTTCGCGGGCCTGATTGCGGCATTCGGTCTTCTGATGTTCGAACTGTCCGCGTATTTCGCACTGGTCCAGGTCTGGAGCGCGGTCTCGGCCGCGGCGATCCTAGGCGCCGCCAACTTCGCCATCGCGGCGATCCTGTTTGCCCTCGCGCTCCGGCCGCCGTCAGGCCGCGAGCTCGACCTCGCCAGCGAGATCCACGGCGCTTCCGTCGAGGCGCTTCAGGTCGAGGCACGCGCGATGCAGTCGCAAGTCTCCGGACTAGTGCGCAATCCCCTGAACGGAATCCTACCGGTGCTGGTGCCGCTGATCGGCATCATCATCAACAGCCTGAAGAAACCCGCGGCCGGGCACGCCGCGAAGGACCACGCCTGACGCCGCACACCGCGCGATCGAACCGAGTAGAGCAAGATGACAACCGCACCCCAAAAGCCGATCCTCAACACCTCCCTGCCGCCGCAGTTTCGCAAGATCCGCCTCGAGCTCGCGCGCGAGCCTGATCATCCCGAAGGCGATGCCGGCGCCGGCTATGTGATGGTCGCGCCACTCGACGACGACTACAGGATCGACCAAAAGCTGTGGCGGGCCAACCGCGAGGCGTGCCGGGTGGTCCGGCTCCGGCCCGACGAGGAATACATCCTCGGCCATCTCGTCCACCACCAGGGCGGCGGCTGGGTCCTGCATTATGACGGCGCACCCGGCACACCTGATGAGATCGGCTTCCACTTCAAGGACGAGCACTTCGTCGCGGGCGAATACGTCTCGATCGGCGAAGGCGACAAGATGCACACCTATCGCGTCACGATGGTGTCGCGGCTCTGATCCCACCTCGCCCCGCTTGCGGGAAGAGGTCGAAATTCAAGCTACGCTTGAATTTCGGGTGAGGGGGAGCCCTCCACCACCTCATCTCCCTCCGTATACGCGGATACAGCCCCTCACCCCGACCGTCTCCCCGTAAGAACGGAGAAAGGGAGAGGTGGCAGCTTCGATCCCCTCACCGCCTCTTTCACCTCACAGCGCCCGCTGTGAAGCGACCGTTCACGCGCCTGCCGACATGCCCGAGCTTCGGATGGACTGCAACATCGTGACGCTCATCCCTTGCTCTGCAGCAAACCGCCCGCGAGATGTCGGAAGGCTTCGACAGCCTTTGCAAAGACCGCGCGAGGATCGTCGGCTGCGGCAATCCAGAGCGAGGCGTTGAGCGCCGCTCCGTTGAGCAGCCGGGCGGCAGCTTCCGCATCCATCGACCTGACCGTTCCGTCATCGATGAGCGCCTGGATCGTTTGCGTCGTCGTCCGAAGGCATGCAGTCTGGTTAGGCCATTGCGATGGATCGCCAAGCACGGCTGGCCCGTCCAGCAGCATGATGCGCTGAATCTCCGGCTCCAGAGCCATCTCGATATAGGCGATATTCGCCGCTAGAAATCCAAGCCATGGGGTGGTCGCCTGTTCTTGTACGGCGCGCAGCCGTGCCACCATTTCTGCATCGATCTGGTCGATCACGGCCTGCAGCAAACCCTTCTTGTCGCCGAAGTTGTGGTAGAGCGCGCCTCGCGTCAGGCCGGCTTCGGCACTCAAATCGTCCATCGACGCCGCCGCATAGCCTTTGGCCGCGAAAGCCTTCCGTGCCGCTCGAACAAGCTTGGCCCGGGTTTTCTCCACCATCTGCGCACGTCGTCTCGCGACCACCGCCAGCTCCTAAAAAGACATACGTCACGTATGTGTATTGACATACGGCGCGTATGTTCGGATATAGCGACATACGGGGCGTATATCAACGAGTTCCCGACGGCGCAGAGACGACCTGAAACACCCCAGGCGAAACAACGTCGCGTGGGAGGACTGGCCATGCCTCGTTTGAACAGGAGCAAAGCAATGACCAAACGCGATGCAATCTTTCCTGCCAGTCGGCAGGCGCTCTACGAAATCAACCGCTATTCGGCGGCGATCCGCTCCGGCGGATTTCTGTTCGTCTCGGGCCAGGTTGGCAGCCGCGACGACGGGTCGCCCGAGCCGGACTTCGAAAAGCAGGTGCAGCTTGCCTTCGACAATCTCACGCAAGTGTTGAAGGCCGCCGGTTGCACGTTCGACGACGTCGTCGACGTGACCACCTTCCACACTGACCCGGCCACGCAATGGGAGAAAGTCACGGCCGTTCGACTGAAAGCAATCGGCGAACAGCCCTACCCGAACTGGACCGCGGTAGGCGTGAACTGGCTGGCGGGCTTCGATTTTGAGATCAAGGTCATCGCGCGCCTTCCTCAGGCCGCCTGATCGATTGGCAGCGATCGGCGACAAGATGCACACCTATCGCGTCACGATGGTGTCGCGGCTTTGATAACTCCGTAGCCCGAGTGAAGCGCCAGCTAACCCGGGCCCGCTCGCAACACTGCCACGGCGGCCCCGGGTTACGCGTTCCGCTCCACCGGGCTACGAAGCTGTCACAGCGCCAGCTTGACGTCACAGAGACCGTGCTCGAGAGGATCGGCCTTCACCTCGAAGCCGAATTTCCGGCACATATCGAGCATCACGATGTTCTCGGTCAGCACCTGGCCCGAAATCGCCTTCAGCCCTTCCGATCTCGCGTATTCGATCAGGAGCTGCATCAGCGCCCAGCCGAGCCCCTTTCCCTTCAGATCCGTGCGCAGCAGGATCGCATATTCGCCGCTTTCATAAATCGAGTCGGAATGAATCCGCACCACGCCGAGGATTTCCTGGGTGCTTTCGTCGACCGCCACGAAGGCCATCGCGCGTGCGTAGTCGAGCTGGGTGAGCCGGGCGATGAACTCGTGGGAGAATTCCTTGATCGGCGCGAAGAAGCGCAGCCGCAGGTCCTCAGCCGTGACGTGCCGCAGCAAGTCGTGGATCTGCGGCTCGTCTTCGGGTCGGATCGGCCGCGCGAAGATACGTCGCCCGTCGATCAAGTGTCCGTCACGGTCCGCAAGCTGCCGCTGCCATCGTGACGGATAGGGCCTGACCGCAAAGTTGCTGAGCCCGGGCCCCGCAAATTTGCGCGGCACGATGCCGACCGCAACGCGCGCATCGACCACGAGCACGCCGGCCTCGTCCGCCAGCAGCGGATTGATGTCGAGCTCCCTGATCTCGGGGAGATCCGCCGCCATCTGCGCGAGCTTGACCAGCACGGTCGCCACCGCATCCGGCTTCACCGCCGGCACGTCGCGATAGGCGCGCAGCAGCCGCGACACCCGCGTGCGCTCGATCAATTCGCGCGCCAGCCGCATGTCGAGCGGCGGCAGCGCCAATGCCTTGTCGTTGATGATCTCGACCGCGACGCCGCCGCGGCCGAACACAACCACGGTGCCGAAGGTCGGATCGTCGGCGAGGCCGAGAATGAGCTCGCGCACCTTCGGCCGCACGATCATCGCCTGCACGATGACGCCGGAAACCCGCGCGTCCGGCCGCAGCGCCGTGGCGCGGCCCAGGATCTCGGCGGTGGCCACGCGCACGGCATCAGGCGTGGTCAGATTGAGGATGACGCCGCCGATATCAGACTTGTGCACGATGTCGCGCGACATGATCTTCAGCGCGACCGTCATGCCTTGCGCGAACAGGGTGTTGGCATACTTGACCGCCTCCTCCGCATCGGCCGCGAGATAGGTCTCGACCATCGGGATGTCATAGGCTTCGAACAGCCCTTTGATCTCCATCGGGTTGAGCCACTGGCGTCCGTCCGAGATCGCAGCGGTGACGATCTTGCGCGCCGCCGGAGCGTCAGGCGTAAAGCTCTCCGGCATCGCCGGCGGCACCTGCGTCAGTTCCTCCACGACCTCGCGATGCCGCACCAGGTGCATGAAGCCGCGCACCGCGTCGTCCTCGGTGATGTAGTTCGGAATCCTGTTGCCGCTGAAGAGGTCGCTGATCGCGCCGTTGGCGCCGACCCACACCGCAAGCACCGGCTTGGCCCCCCTGCCCCGCTTCTTGCGGTGCTCGGTCACGATCTTGGCCACGGTCGAAGCAATCTCGTCCGGCGCGGCAATCGCGGTCTGCACATTCATGACCAGGACCGCGTCATTGCCGGGATCGGCGAGCAGCGCCTCGAGCGCCACGGCGTAACGTGAAGCCCCGGCATCGCCGACGATGTCGACAGGGTTCGAGCCGGACCAGGTCGGCGGCAGGGCCGCATCGAGCTGCGCGTGAGTGTTTGGCGTGATCGTCGCCGGAATTCCGCCGAGCTCGACCAATCGGTCGATCGCGAGCACGCCGAGGCCGCCGCCATTGGTGAGCAGCGCCAGCCGCTTGCCCGGCGGCGAGGCCACGCGCGCCAGCGTCTCGGCGCAGTCGAACAATTCGCGCAGATCGGAGACCCTGAGCATGCCGGCGCGGCGAAACGCGGCATCATAGACTGCGTCCGAACCGGCGAGCGCGCCGGTATGCGTCGCCGCCGCTTTCGCGCCCTGCGCCATGCGGCCGGACTTGACCACGACCACCGGCTTGATCCTCGCCGCGGCGCGCGCCGCCGACATGAATTTGCGCGCGTCCTTGATCGACTCGACATAGAGCAGGATCGCGTGCGTTGCGCCGTCGAGCGCGAAATAATCCAGGAGATCGGCGATATCGACGTCGAGCTGATCGCCGATCGAGACGATGCCGGAAAATCCGACCACGCGCTGCGCGGCCCAGTCCACCATGCCGGCCGCGATCGCGCCCGATTGCGAGATCAGCGCGAGGTTGCCCGCCGCTGGCAGATGCGTCGAGAAGCTGGCATTGAGACCGACGCTGGGCGCCATGATGCCGATGCAGTTGGGGCCGATCAGCCGCATGCGATGCTTGCGCGCCGCCTGTTCGGTGGCCTCCGCGAGCGACCCCGGGCCGTGGCCCAGTCCGGCGGTGATGATGACGGCGCCGATCGCGCCGCGCTGGCCGGCATCGTCGACGATCCCGGGCACGGCGGCAGCCGGCGCCGTGATCACGACGAGCTCGGGCACGAATGGCAATTCGGCGATGCTGCCGACCGTCGCAACGCCGGCAATCTCGGCATGGCGCGAATTGACCACACCGAACTGGCCCTTGAACTTGCCGCCGGAAATATTCTGCACGATGGCGCGGCCGACCGAGCCCTCGCGCGGGCTGGCTCCGACGAGCGCGACCGAGCGCGGCGACAGCAGGTGATTCAATCTGTAAGTGGA
Source organism: Bradyrhizobium sp. Ses1 (assembly GCF_059512365.1). Lineage (NCBI taxonomy): Bacteria > Pseudomonadati > Pseudomonadota > Alphaproteobacteria > Hyphomicrobiales > Nitrobacteraceae > Bradyrhizobium > Bradyrhizobium sp. Ses1. The sequence continues at coordinate 4,419 of NZ_JCAMOQ010000007.1, read as the reverse complement.
CATGCTCTGCTTCCGGACCTTCGGCCGGCACTGGCCGTATCGAGGTTACGAGGCGATGGCGCTGCGATGCGACACCGTAACCAGCCATGGTGGCCGGCCCATGACGAATAGTTCCTGTTCCGGAGTCGGCCTTGCGTTTGCTCAATTCCGACGGGCCCGAACGCGTTGACCTGCCTCAAACGCCGGGCCTACGGTACGGCTAGGCTGCGACTATCAACCGCATCAAATGGAACAAACCCATGCGCGCCCATCAGATCATGACCCGCCCGGTCATCTCAGTCACGCCTGAAACAACCATCGTCGATGCAGCCAACCTGATGCTGCAACGGCATATCAGTGGACTACCAGTCGTCGCCGCCGGCAAGCTGGTCGGCGTCATCTCCGAGGGCGACTTCCTGCGCCGCGGCGAGATCGGAACCCAGCGCAAATACGGCCGGTTCCTGAAATTCCTGCTCGGCCCCGGCCCGGCCGCGACCGAGTTCGTTCGCGAGCAGGGCCGCAGGGTCGCCGAGATCATGACCTCGGATCCGATCACGGTCACCGAGGAGACATCGGTCGAGACGATCGTCGCGCTGATGGAGAAGCATCACATCAAGCGCCTGCCGGTCGTTCGCGGTGACGAGATCGTCGGCATCGTGTCGCGGTCCAACCTGCTGCAGGCGGTGGCAAGCCTTGCCCGCGATATCCCCGATCCGACCGCCGACGACGACCACATCCGCGACCGCATCATCGCTGCGCTGGAGAAAGCGGATTGGTGCCCGTTCGGCCTCAGCGTCGTCGTCCGCGACGGCATCGTGCACTTGAGCGGCGTCATCACCGACGAGCGCAGCCGCCAAGCCGTGGTGGTCGCCACCGAAAACGTCGCCGGAGTGAAGAAGGTCCACGACCATCTCTGCTGGGTCGAGCCGATGTCGGGATTCTATCTGGCTTCGCCCGACGACAGGGAATGGGCGAAGACGGGCTAAAAAGCGCCAGCCCTTCGCAGCGTGACGACGGGCGGTCGTCACGCTGCAATTCCTTCATGAAAATTGAAATCGGGAATCAGCCGGCGCAGTCGCGCAGGGCGCGCATCACGTCTTCGCGAGAAATAATGCCGGCGAGCCGTTCGCCCTCGAGCACCGGTATGCTCCGCAGCCGGTGATTGACCATCAGTTCGAGCACCCGCGTCAACCGCGTCTCCGGCACCACATAGATGAATTCCGACGTCATCACGTCCGCGGTCGTTTTCTGCATCAGATCCTCATAGCGCGGCAGGATGCGCGCCGGCGTGAAGACGAAGCAGGACAAGAGGTCGAATTTGGAGACCATCCCCACCACCTGCGTCCCGTCGACGACGGGATAGGTGTTGAAGTCCTCCTCCTCGAAACGTTCGCACAGTTTGGCCATCGTCATCTCGCGCGAGACCGTCTTCGGCTCGCGCGTCATGTAGTCGGCGGCGGTCAGCTCGAGAAATTTGTACAAGGCGAATCCTCTGTCAGCTTCTTCATTTAAGCCAGCCGCCCCGCTGGCATATTGACCGAAGTCAATCACCGAACCTGCCGCGGGTCACGGCGACCGCGGGACGAAGCCCCTCCTCCCCTTGAGCAGGACTGGCCAATCGGACCATAATCTGCCAGACACTATACGAATCCGCCCGCGGCGGCGAAGAACCGGAAAAGCGTTTGACTGGCCTCGACCCTCCCCCTTCCGATGACTGCGCCCCCGATCGGCGCTTTCGGCTCGGCGCCGAGGGAGCCGGGATCGGCGGCTGGGATATTGATCTGTCGACCAAGGAGCTCGCCTGGTCGACCACCGCGCGCAGGCTGTTCGGCGTTCCCGATAACGCGCCGATCAGCTACGAGTTCTTCCTCTCGCTGCTCGGGCCCGATGACCGCGAACGCACCGAACAGGCGATGTCACGCGCGGCCGAAAGCGGCGAGCCCTTCGACCTCGCCTACCGGTTGATCCGGAATGATGACGGCGACCGCTGGGTGCGGCTCCGCGGCAGCCTGACGCGGGACAAGACGTCCGCGCACCTTTCCGGCATCGTGCTCGACATCGATGAGGAAAAGCGGCATGAGGAGGCCCTGCGCACGCGCGAAGGGCACCTGCGGTCGATCCTGGAGACGATCCCCGACGCGATGATCGTCATCGATGGCCGCGGTACCATGCAATTCTTCTCGAGCGCGGCGGAACGGCAGTTCGGATATGCCGAGCGGGAGGCGATCGGACAGAATGTCAGCATCTTGATGCCGGAGCCCGACCGCTCTCGCCATGACAGCTACATGGCACGCTACCTTACGACCGGCGAGCGCCACATCATCGGCATCGGCCGCATCGTGACCGGCCAGCGCAAGGACGGCACCACCTTCCCGATGCATCTGTCGATCGGCGAGATGCAGTCCGGCGGTGTGCCCTATTTCACCGGCTTTGTCCGCGATCTCACCGAGCACCAGCAGACCCAGGCGCGGCTGCAGGAATTGCAGTCGGAGCTCGTCCACGTCTCGCGCCTCAGCGCAATGGGCGAGATGGCGTCCGCGCTCGCCCACGAGCTCAACCAGCCGCTCGCCGCCATCAGCAACTACATGAAAGGCTCGCGCCGCCTGCTCGGCGCGAGCGATGACCCGAACCGCGCCAAGATCGAGAACGCGCTGGATCGCGCCGCCGAACAGGCGATCCGCGCCGGGCAGATCATCCGCCGGCTGCGCGACTTCGTTGCCCGCGGCGAGTCGGAAAAGCGCGTCGAACGTCTCTCGAAGATGGTCGAGGAAGCCGGCGCCTTGGGCCTTGCTGGTGCGCGCGAGCAGGACGTGCGGATCCGCTTCAACCTCGATCCGCGATATGATCTGGTGCTGGTCGACCGCGTCCAGGTCCAGCAGGTGCTGGTCAATCTGTTCCGTAATGCGCTGGAGGCGATGGCGCAGTCCGAGCGGCGCGAGCTGATCGCCTCGAACCGGCCGGTCGACGAGGACATGATCGAAGTGTCGGTGTTCGACACCGGCCATGGATTTCCTGACGACGTGGAGAAAAACCTGTTCCAGACCTTCTTCACCACCAAGGAAACCGGCATGGGCGTGGGGCTGTCGATCAGCCGCTCGATCATCGAGGCGCATGGCGGGCGGATGTGGGCCGAGTCCAATGACGCGGGCGGCGCGACCTTTCGTTTCACGCTACCGGCGGTACCGAACGAGAGTTTGACAGATGGCGCGTAGGGGAAATGTCTACGTCATTGACGATGACGAGGCGATGCGGGATTCGCTGCAATTCTTGCTCGACTCGGCTGACTTCGACGTGCGCCTGTTCGAATCGGCGCAAGCCTTCCTGGACACGCTCCCCACCATCGAGTTCGGCTGCGTGGTCTCAGATATCCGCATGCCCGGCGTCGACGGCATCGAGCTCTTGAAGCGCGTCAAGGAAAGCCGCGGAGCTTTCCCGGTCATCATCATGACCGGCCATGGCGATGTCCCGCTCGCCGTCGAGGCGATGAAGCTCGGCGCGGTCGACTTCATGGAAAAGCCGTTCGAGGACGACCGGCTGATCGCGATGATTGACGTCGCGCTCCGCCAAGCCGAGGCCGGCGCCCGCGACGAGGCCGCGACCCAGGACGTCGCCGCCCGCATCGCCTCGCTCAGCCCGCGCGAGCGGCAGGTCATGGACGGGCTGGTGGCCGGGCTTTCCAACAAGATGATCGCCCGCGACTACAATATCAGCCCCCGCACCATCGAGGTTTACCGGGCCAATGTGATGACCAAGATGCAGGCGAGCAGCCTTTCGGAATTGGTCCGCCTGGCCATGCGGGCCGGGGCGCTCAAGGATTGAGCTGAATCAAGCCGGCCGGCATCGAGAGGCTTATAAACGGAGGTTGATGGACCGGATGGCCGGCCCGGAAGGCGGATAAAAGCCGTGATGCCCGCACCCACCAGACCCCCTCTTGTCTACGTCGTGGACGACGATACCGACGTGCTCGGCTCGCTGCGTTTCCTCCTGGAAACCGACGGCTTCTATGTCCGCACCTTCCGCAGCGCCGAGGCATTGCTGAACGCCATGACCATGGGCGGCGCCGACTGTTTCGTCATCGACTACAAGATGCCGAACATGAGCGGCATCGACCTCGCCGGGATTTTGCGCCAGCGCGACGTGGACACGCCGATCATTCTGATCACCGGCTATCCCGATGCGACCATTCCGGCCAAGGCCGCCGCCGCCGGCATCCGCCATGTGCTGCACAAGCCGCATGTCGAGGACAGTCTGTCCACCCGCATCTGGGACGTGATCAAGACGGACCGATCGACCGCTCACGCCCCCTAGCCTCGTAGCCCGGGTGAAGCGCAGCGCAACCCGGGACACCTCCATCCACGTCTACTGGAGTGCCCCCCAAAAGTGAGACACGGGAAATTAGGGACAGTTCTCTAACGGAGAACGTATGCCCAACAAATCTCC